>VBPB01000370.1 GCA_005893365.1 Candidatus Eiseniibacteriota bacterium | reverse complement strand
CCAGCTCGAAGATGGACATCAGGTCGTCGTCCACCGACTGGATGAAGCAGGCCGACACCTGGGGCCGCGAGTAGGAGTCCTCGGTGGTCTGCACGGTGCGGGTGGTGGGCTCGTAATAGAAGTTCCCGCCCGAGCCGGCGATACCGTATTCGTGATGGAGGCCGCAGTTGAACCACACCGGCGAGTTGAAGGCGCCGATCTGGTGCGCCAGCATGTGCGCGAGCTCGGCCTCGAAGGCGTCGGCGTCCTCGCGGGTCGCGAAGTAGCCGCCCTGGCGCTCCCCGTCGTGGCGGATGGTGCGGGTGAGCCGGCGCACCACCTGGCGCACGCTGGTCTCGTGCCCGGGCTCGCCGGGAACGCCCGCCTTGCGGAAGTACTTGCTCACCACGATGTCGGTGGCGAGCTGCGACCAGCTGGCGGGCACCTGCACGCCGTCCATCTGGAACACCACCGAGCCGTCGGGGTTGGTGATGACGGTGCGGCGGGTCTCCCAGCGGATCTCGTCGAGCGGATCGATGCCGGGCCGGGTGTAGCGCCGCGGAACGCGCAGGCCGGCGGCGTTCGGCGGGTGAGGGGTGGAAGACGAGACGGCGGCCGAATGAAGCGTCTGGGTCATAGCGGACCTCCCTGGTCCTCGCTGGTGCGACACCCTGCCGAAGTTCGAATCAGACCGTGACGGCCGCGCCTCCGGGAGTTCGGGGACGGGGGTGCATGCCGCCTCGGCGTGACCCGCGACGACGAAACCTGACGACCTGTCGCTTGCGTGATGGAAGGGCATTCGCCGCTCGCGTGCGAGGAGTCGATTCGTCGCGGGCAGTTCAAGGTTTATACCACCGCGCGCATCGGTCTCCGCAAGCACGAAATTACCCGTGAACGACGCGGGTCCCGTCGTGGCAGCGCCCGCGCGTCCAGCAATCGGCGAATCGCGGCGCGGATGACGGCGAACACGCTCGCCTTGCCAGCACATGGCGTGCCGTGGGCGCGAACGGTCGAACCGAGCACCGCCCGCCCGCCATCGGCGCGCTGCGGGTCCCGTCGTTCCAGGCTCGCGGGCCTCGGGCGCGCAGCGGAGCGCGCGCGCGGACCCCGCGGGAAGGGGCGAGCGTATATACTCTTCCGGCCCTGATGCCGGGCTGAAGCGTCGGCATCCTCCGACTCTCACCGGGGACATCCCAAGATGCCGCGCGTCACCATCCGTGTTCCAAAGCCATCCCGGTCTGCGGGCGGGGGCACCCTGGGCGCCTGGGCTCTGGGCCTGGCATTGGCGGCCGGGCTGGCGACGCCCTCGGCGGGGGCCCAACCGCCCCCGGACTCCACCGCCGCGCCCGCCCGTGCCGCTGCTCCCGCGCCCCGCGTCGCTCCCGCGCCTGCGCCCCGCGTCGCTCCCGCGCCCGCGTCTCCGCCGCCGCGCGCCCTCCCACTCGCGCCGCGCGCGTCATCGCCGGCGTCGCCTCCCGACACCATGCGGGCGGTCCTCTTCCTCCGCGAGCTGCTGGTGACCGGGGCGCGCTACCCGCGTGCCTATTACGAGTCGTCCCAGGCGCTCTCGTTCCTCTCGCGGGCCCAGATCCGCGAGCAGACGCCCAACGTGCTGGGCGATGTGCTCGCGACCCTGCCCGGCGTCGACATGAGCGAGGACAGTCCGTGGGAGCAGCGCCCCATCCTGCGCGGGCTGGGCGGCCAGCGGGTGCTGGTGATGATGGACGGCATGCCCATCAACAGCGCCCGCGGCAACGGGCCGCATCCCTCGCTGGTGGATCCGTTCCAGGTCGAGCGCATCGAGGTGGTGCGCGGACCCTCCTCGGTCGCCTACGGCTCCGACGCGCTCGGCGGCGCCATCAACATCATCACCCGCGAGCCCCAGGAGGGTGGCGACGCCTTCTCGGGGGCCGCGACCGTGGGGGGGAGCAGCGTCGACCGGCAGCGCAACGGCCAGTTGGCGCTGATGCCGCGGCTCGGCAAGCTCGCGGCGTTCCTGGCGGTGGGCAACCGGCGGGCGCTCGACTACAAGATCCCGACCTTCGGCCGCGTGCCGCAATCGGGGTTCCGCGACTGGGACGCGCTCGCCAACCTGCGCTACCCGCTCACGCCGCGCCTGAGCCTGCGCGGCGGCGGGCAGCTCTACCGCGGCACGCACATCAGCCTGCCCGGGCTCCTGACCGA
>VBPB01000369.1 GCA_005893365.1 Candidatus Eiseniibacteriota bacterium | reverse complement strand
ACCAGGCCGAAGCCCACGCCCGCGATCCCGTGGATCGTGCTCACGCCGGAGGCCGTCGGCGTCTGCCACAGCAGGCGAGCCGCGACCAGCACCAGGAAGATGGCGAAGGCGCGCCTAAGGCCGTGGGGCGAGGTGCGGGTCGCCCAGCGCGCGCCGAGCCTTGCGGTGAGCAGGCTCCCCACCGCGAGCACCGCGGCGACCGGCCACACCACGTTGCCGTGCGCGGCGTAGACGACGACCGCGGCCAAGGCCGCGGCACCGATCACCGCCAGCGAGGTGCCGTGGGCCTGGTGCTGGGTGAGGCGGAAGATGCCGGTCAAGAGCGGCACCAGGATCAAGCCGCCGCCGACGCCGAACAGGCCGCCGGCCATCCCGGCCACCATCCCCGCCAGCAATCCGCCGAGGCGTTCGCGGGCGGTCATGGGGCCCGACGCTCGGCTACAGGCCGCCCGGGGCGACGCCCTGCGTCGAGGTGTGCTGGACCAGTCGCACCACGTCGGCGAAGCGCGTGGCGTTGGTGGGGGCACCCATCACGACCGCGATCATGTCGCGGCTGTCGGTGTGGATCCAGGTCGCGAAGCAGTAGCCCGCCTCCTGGATGAAGCCGGTCTTGCCGCCGCGGATGTCGTAGCGTCCCAGCAGCCGGTTGGTGGTGCCGATGTGGTGCAGGCGCGTGCGGTTCTTGGCCGAGAGGCTGCGGAAGTCGTAGGAACGCGTGGTGCTGATCTCTTGGATGGTCTCGTTCGCGGCGGCGGTGTGCAGCAGCGTCGCGATGTCGGCGGCGGTCGAGACGTTGCGCTCGTCGAGCCCGGTGAACTCGACGAAGCGGGTGCGGGCCAGGCCCAGCTCCACCGCCTTGCGGTTCATGCGGGCCAGGAAGTCGTCGGGCGCCAGGCCCGACTCGCGCGCCAGCACCCGGGTCGCCACGTTGTCGGAGCACATCAGGCTCATGTGGAGCAGATCGCCGATCCGCACCTGCTCGCCGCGCCTGAGCTGCGTGTGCCCGCCGCCGGAGAGCTCGGCCTGCGTCACCTCGACCACGCGGTCCATGTCGGGCTTCTGCTCGAGCAGCACCAGCGCGGTCATCATCTTGGTGAGGCTCGCGCACGGCTCGGCGGCCGCGGAGTTCTTCTGGTAGAGCACCTCGCCGGTCGCGGGATCCACGACGATGGCGTTGCGGGCCCACACCACGCCGCCGGGAGGCGCACGGCGCGCACGGGAGCGCCGGTGGCGCGTGCCGGTGGCCGGACGACGCGCGGCGGCCGTCTGGATGCCTGCCGTCGCGGCGGGAGCATGGCTCGGGGTCGCGGCGCCGGCCATCGTGGCCGGGCAAGCCGCCAGTGCGGCGAGGAACAGCGTTCCCCAGAGCCGCAGGGCTCGTCGAGACATCGGTGTGACCTCCTTGGGCCCCGTGGGGGGGGCAAGACAGACCGAATCATCCGTGATATCGGCCACAATAGCGGACTCACTTTAGCCGCCTACGAGGAACCTTGCAAGGGGGAAGCCGGGCCAAGGGGGCGGGCTCAACCGCCTCGCGCGCGCCGCCTTGGGGGCGCCGGGATCATGGGGCCAAGCGGCGCGCGCGCGGGCGTCCTGCAACGCGCCGGGCACCGTGCGGAGAGCGCAAGGCCGACGGAAACGAACCGAAAGGACCCGCAAGGGCCCGCTCCGATCCGTCCCCCAACCGTCGGCCCCGCGCTTACCGCACGACGGAAACGGCCTCCCCGTGCTCCAGGTCCACCAGCACGAGGCTGACCGCTTGGCCAAGCAACTCGAGCGCCCGGTCCGGATGACGTGCGACACGGACGGACACGCCGGCACGGGTCAAGGCGCTCATGAGCGACTTGCGAGCCTCCGGCCGGGCGCTCAACAACACGATGCCTTCACGGTCCGCCGCCATCACGCGGACTCGAGCTGCACTCGCACGCGGTCCAGGGCGTCGAGCAGCTCGGACAGGAAGCGTCCCGAGGCCACGGCCTCGGCGAGTCCATTGGGATTGCCGGTGATGAGCCGCCCCGCGCACGGGGCGTCGCCGCCGGTGATCGCGGCGCCGCCCAGGCGCTGTGCCAAGACCAGCAGCAGCCGCTGCGAATCCAGCGACAGGCGTTCGACCTGATCCAGGAACAGCGTGCCGCGCTCGGCGGCCTGGTAGGGATTGGGCTCCTTCGCCTCACCGGGCTCGAGCCATCCCTCGAGTGCGGCCCGCAGTCGTTCTTCGTCGCTCCCACAGTCCACGCTCACGAACGGTCCGTCGTGGAGCGGGCTCTCGCGGTGGAAGGCCCTGGCCACCTGGTCGCGACGCGCGGCGGTGCCGCCCACGAGGGGGAACTCGGATTCCGTCCCCCCCGCCGAGCCTCGTGGGTGCGGCCCGGACGATGAGGACACGTGCCTACCGGCCCGCCCGGCGCGCCAAGATCCGGCCCACGGCGGTGCGGGTGATCGGGGCGTACCGCTGCATGGCGATCTGGCTCGTGAGCCAGCCGCGCAGGCTCAGATCGAGCGGGAAGCCCGCGGAGAGGAACGTGGCCGGAGTGATGGCCACCGGCGTCAGCCCATCGTCCGCGGCGGCGGGATGGGCACTGGTGCCCCCGCTGGGATTGGGAGCGGCCCCTTGGGCCAGAACGGTGGTGGCGGTGATGGCGACGGCGATGGATGCGGCGACGAGGAGCAGAGCGAATCGGCGTGCGGCGGACATCATGAACCTCCAGGGGGAAGAGGGTCGTTTCGCTGAGGAATGCGACCTGCCGGTTCCTAAGGCGAAGACCGTGCCACTTCATGCCCACGCTGGAGCATCCGCTCAACCAGTTGCCAATGTTTGGATTAAGCCGTCATAGCCCTCCCTGGCCGGCAGCACTGGAAGATGGCAGATTCGCCGATTATCGCGAGCAAGGTGGCAATCACGACTGCAAGCAGTATATCAGCAGCGTGTTGCGCGACTATCGCAGATTTCTGCGAACTCGCAGGATCTGGCGAGGGCTGGGGAGCCCGTACTTCCTCATGCGATAGCGCAGCGACTGCTCGGTCATGCCCAGATCGCGGGCGGCGACACTCTGGTTGCCGCGCGCCCTCTGGAGCGCCTCGCCCATCATGCGCCGCTCCAGGGCGGCCCCGCGGCCCTCGAGGTCGCTGGGGGGCGGGATCGGCCGCAGGGTGCGGCCCGGGTTCATGGCCAGCACGCGCTCGATGTAGTTCTGCAGCTCGCGGACGTTGCCCGGCCAGTCGCTCTGCATGAGGGCGGCGAGGAACTCGGGCGACAGCTCGGGGACCGCGCGCTCCTGCTGCTTGGCGAAGTGGGCGACGAAGTGGTGCGCGAGCATCGGGATGTCGGCCTTGCGGTCGCGCAGCGGCGGCACCTCGACCGGGATGACGTTGAGCCGGTAGAACAGGTCCTCGCGGAACCGGCCCTCCTCCACCAGCCGCCTCAGGTCGCTGTTGGTGGCGGTGATGATCCGCACGTCGACCGGGATCGCCTTGCTGCCGCCCACCGGCGTGATCTCGCGGCTGGCGATCGCCGACAGCAGCGCCACCTGCTGTTTGAGCGGCATCTCGCCGATCTCGTCCAGGAACAGCGTCCCGCCGTCGGCCTGCACGAACTTGCCGTCGCGACCGCGCACGTCGGTGGCGGTCTGCGGCAGGATGCCGAACAGCTCGCTCTCGATCAGCGTCTCGGGGATGGCGCCGCAGTTGACCGCCACGAACGGCCGCAGCCGCCGCTTGCCGCCGTGGTGCAGGATGCGGGCGATCAGCTCCTTGCCGGTCCCGTTCTCGCCGGTGATGAGCACGGTGGTGGTGGTCCGCGCCGCCCGCTCGATGAACGAGAGCACCTGCTGCATCGCCGAGCTGGTCCCGATCAGGCTCTGCGCCTGGAAGCGCGCGCCGGCCGCCTGACGCAGCGAGAGGTTCTCGCCCACCAGCTGCTCGTTGGCGCGCCGCACCTCCTCGTCGCCCCGGCTCTTCTCGATCGCCACCGCCATCAGGTGGGCGAAGCCCTCGAGCAGGCCGCGGTCGGCGTCGTTGAACGCGTCGGGCCGCCGCGAATCGTCCATGTAGACCGCCCCGACCACCCGGCCGCCCAGATAGAGCGGCACGCAGACGATGGAGCGCAGCCGCAGGTCGAGCACGCTCTCCGAGGCGGCCCGCGGGTCGGACGGGGCGTCGCCGATCAGGACGCTGCCGCCGCTCTCGGCCACCCGCTCCACCACGCGCCGGCTGTAGCTCACTGCGTCGCGCCGGGTGATGGCGTCCACCGCCCCGTGCTCGGCCATGGGCACGAGCCGACCGTTCTCGGGCTCGGCGAGCAGCAGCACGCCGCGCTCGGCGTCGAACTGCTCGACCGCGAGCCCCATGGCGCGCTGCGCCAGCTCCTTGAGGTCGGAGAGCGAGTTGAGGAGCCGGCTCACCGACTCGATCAGGTTCCGCTCGCGCGCCACCACCAGGCGGCGCCCGCTGGTCCGGCGCAGCCACTCGACCGTGAGGGCCAGCGCGCGCTCGCGGCTCTTGCGATCGCCCAGCCGCTCGAACGTGGAGGCGGCGTCGTCCAGCCAGTCGCCGCCCGGGATGCGGTCGTCCCCCTTGCCGGCGAGCCGGATGAACTCGACCTGGGCCTGCGCGCGATCCGGCGGGGCGGGGAAGGGCCGCCAGCGTGCGGAGCGCCAGGTCCACGCCCTCGCTCACCCGGCCCTGGGCGAAGGCCATCTCGGCGCGAAGCTGATCGGCCACCGTCGCCACATAGGGAGACGCATGGTGCTCCAGCCACCGCACCGCCGCGCCTAAGTGGGCGGTCGCGGATGGGAGGTCCTTGCGGCGCAGGGCCGCGCGCCCGGCGAGCAGGGCCAGCATCGCCTGCCCGGACGAGTCGATCGTGGCGGACTCGGCGAGGACGCGCTCCCAGAGCCCGCCGGCCTCGCTCCAGCGTCCGGAGGCGATCCAGGCCCGGCCCATCTCGATGCGAGCCCATTCGGTCTGGGCGGTGTCGGCGCGCCGCATCGCGATCGCGAGCGCCCGGCGCACGCAGCGCTCGGCGCGCGCGGTCCGGCCGGTGATGCGGTAGGCCTGGGCGAGCGAGCGCCACGCGTAGGGTGCGGAGTCCGGCAGGTGGCGCTTGCCGAGCCGGACGGCGGCGCGGCCGTGGTGGAGCGCCGAGCGGGTGCGGCCGGTGAGCCCGACGAGCTGCGCCAGATTCGCGAAGGCATACGCCGCTCCGGTGGGGCGCTCGTCCTCCAGCGCGATGCGGGCGGCCTCGGCGGTTGCGGCCCGGGCGTCGTCCCAGCGACCGGAATCGATGAGCACCCAGCAGTGCGCCAGCAGCAGCTCCTCCAGCACCAGTCGGTAGCGGCGCTCGCGCGCCACCTGGATCGCCTGCGCGCAGAGGCGCTCGGCCTCCTTGAACTCCTGG
>VBPB01000363.1 GCA_005893365.1 Candidatus Eiseniibacteriota bacterium | reverse complement strand
GCTGCGGGCCCTCGACGAATACGTGCTCGAGGGCGTCCACAACAATCTCGCCTTCCATCGCTGGCTGCTCGCCCACCCCGAGTTCGTGGCCGGCCGGCTCTCGACGCGCTTCCTCGACGACCACTTCCGGCCCGAGGCGCTCGCTCCGGACGCCGAGGCGACCTCGGTGGCGCTGCTGGCGGCGGCCCTTCACGCGCGCGAGGACCGCCTGCGCGTGACCCTGCCCGCGCCCAACGGCCGCCGCCCGTCGGGATGGCGCTGGGCCGAGCGCCGCCGCGCCAGCGCGAGGGCCCGGCGATGAGACTCTGGGTGACGCTGGAAGGCCACGACGAGGAGGTCGAGTTCCGCACCGAGGGCGAGCGCGTGTGGCTCGAGGTCGCGGGCCGCCGCCTCGAGGCCGACTTCCACCGCCTGCCGGACGGCGAGGTCTACTCTCTGCTCGTGGACGGCCGCTCGTACGAGGTGCGCGTGACCCACGCCGGCGAGGCCATCGAGGTCTCGCGCCACGGCGCCACCGTGCCGGTCGAGGTCCGTCACCCGCTCGAGAAGCTGCTCCAGTCCACGCGGCGCGAAGGCTTGGGCGCGGGCGGCGAGACCATCACGGCACCCATGCCCGGGCTGGTCGTGGCCATCCGTGTCCGGCCCGGCGAGCGCGTGGCGCCCGGCCAGTCGGTGGCGGTGGTGGAAGCCATGAAGATGCAGAACGAGTTGCTCGCGCACCGCGGCGGGGTCGTGACCCAGGTGCTGGTGGCCGAGCGCGCGACGGTGGGCGCGGGGCAGGTGCTCATGAAGCTCGCGGCGGTGGCGCCGTGACGCGTCCGGCCGCGAAGCGGGTGAAGCCATCGGCCCCCGCGGGCAGGGCGAAGCCAGGAGCCGCCGCGCGCAAGGCGAAGCGAGCGGGCGACGAACGCGAGACGACCTCGGGCATCGCCATCCAGGCGGTCTACTCTGCCGCCGACCTTCCTCGCGACCTCGAACAGCGGGTACCCGCGCCGGGCAAGGCCCCGTTCACGCGCGGCATCCATCCCACCATGTACCGCTCGCGGCTCTGGACCATGCGGCAGTACGCGGGGTTCGGGTCGGCGAAGGCGACCAACGAGCGCTTCCGCTTCCTGCTCGCCGAAGGCCAGACCGGGCTCTCGGTCGCCTTCGACCTGCCCACCCAGATGGGCTACGACTCGGACCACACGCTGGCGCGCGGCGAGGTGGGCCGCGTCGGCGTGGCGATCTCGTGCCTCGCCGACATGGAGGCGTTGCTCGACGGTCTGCCGCTGGAGAGGGTCACCACGTCGATGACCATCAACGCCACGGCACCCCTGCTGCTCGCCTTCTACGTGGCGGTGGCCGACGCGCGCGGTGTGCCGCGCGGGACGCTGGGCGGCACGGTCCAAAACGACGTGCTCAAGGAGTACATCGCGCGCGGCACGTACATCTATCCCCCCGCGCCTTCGCTCAGGCTCATCACCGACGTGTTCGACTTCACCGCCCGCGAGGTGCCGCAGTGGAACAGCATCTCGGTGAGCGGCTATCACATGCGCGAGGCCGGGGCCACCGCGGTGCAAGAGCTGGCGTTCACGCTCGCCGACGGTCTCACCTACCTCGAGGCGGCGCGCGCGCGCGGGCTCGACCTGGTGCGCATCGCCAAGCGCATGTCGTTCTTCTTCAACGCGCACAATCACCTGTTCGAGGAGGTGGCCAAGTTCCGCGCGGCGCGCACGCTGTGGGCGACGCTCCTGGCCGAGCGGTTCGCGATCCGCGACCCCGAGGCGCTCAAGCTGCGCTTCCACACCCAGACGGCGGGCTCGATGCTCACCGCCCAGCAGCCGCTCAACAATGTCGTGCGCACCACGCTCCAGGGCCTGGCGGCGGTGCTGGGCGGAACCCAGTCGCTGCACACCAACTCGTACGACGAAGCGCTCGGCCTGCCCTCGCGCGAGGCGGCGCTGCTGGCACTGCGCACCCAGCAGCTGCTGGCGCACGAGAGCGGCGTCGCGGATGTCGCCGACCCGCTCGCCGGCTCGTACCTGGTCGAGTCGCTCACCGCCGAAGTGGAGCAGCGGGCGCGCCGGCTGCTCGAGCGCATCGACGGCCTGGGCGGCATGCTCGCAGCCATCGAGACCGGCTGGGTGCAGCGGCAGATCCACGAGTCCGCCTATCGCTGGCAGCGCGAAGTGGAGGCGAATGAGCGCGTCGTGGTCGGCGTCAACCGCTTCGCCGACGACGAGGCCCGCCCCACGCCCGCCTTCAAGCCCGACCGGCGCATCGAGCGCGCGCGCGCCCGGGCGCTCGCCCTGCGCCAAGGCGCTCGCCCGGCTCGAGAAGGCCGCACGGGGCAGCGAAAACCTGATGCCGCACATCCTGGCCGCCCTGGTCGCCCACGCCACACTGGGCGAGGTGTGCGACGCGATGCGGCGCGTGTTCGGGACTTACAAGCCCGAGGCGCGGCTGTGAGGGCGCGCGACGATCGCCATCGTGACGGTGGCGCGGGCGGGTCGGGCGGATCCGCCGCGGCGGGCGGCGCTCCGGTGCGCGGGCTCTCCCACGTCGCGATCGCCGTGCGGAAGGCCGAGCCGCTCGCCGCCCTCCTGGTCGCGGCACTCGGCGCCACGCGCGGCGCCGAGGAGCTGCTCGACGGTGGCGCGCTGCGCGTCTTGTTCGTCCATCTGGGGCCGGTCACGCTCGAGCTGCTCGAGCCGCGCTCGCCCGAGCACACGGTGGCGAAGTTCCTCGAGAAGCGCGGCGAGGGACTCCATCATGTGAGCCTCGAGGTCGCCGACATCGACGCCGCCCTCGCCCGCTGCCGCGCGTCGGGGGTCGCGCCCATCGACGAGACGCCGCGGCCCGGCGCCCATGGCACGCAGGTCGCCTTCCTCCACCCGAAGGGGCTCGGTGGCGTGCTGGTGGAGCTGTGTCAGGCGCGGGGATCGGGGACTACCTCGGGATGATGGTGGCCCCGGCATCCGATGGGCAGTTGGAGACGCCGCGGTTGAGTTCGATCCTTCTCAACGAACCCGCACGACCCGCCGTGTGACGGCGGCCCCCTGCGATCGGGCACGAACGAAGTACACACCAGGGCCCACGGCGTGTCTGAGTTGATCGTCGCCTCGCCAAGAGAGGGTATGAGGGCCCGCGGCGAACTGGGAGTCGGCGAGTCGTCTCACCAGGCTGCCGCCCAAGTCAAAAGCGTCCACCGTGATGCGCCCCGGTCGGTCCAGCTCCAACTCCACGACGGTCTCGCCCCGCGACGGATTCGGCCACAAGCGCCCGAGTCGCAGGCCCCCCTCATCGCGCCCCCGAACCCCGGTGAACCTCGCCGGGTCCGGGGCGGTCGGGGCGCTCCAGGCGAGGGACTTCATGTCGTTCCGAGGAAGAGGACCATTGACCGGGACCTGCCAGCCTGGGAGGTAGGCCATCCCTCCCCAGACCACCATGCGGTCACGCACCGGATCATAGATGGCCGCGTGCCCCATCCGAGGATCTGGGGGGATCCCCGGCCCGAGTGTGTACCAGTATCCGTCCGCGGGCGACGGTCCAAGTGACAACGCCCAGGTGTCAGCGAGGTTGTCCCAGGGGTACGTGGCCTGGTAGTCCTCCCATCTCCCGCCGAAGATGACCATGCGATCGCGCCTCGAGTCGTAGATCGAGGTGTGGAATGCCCGCTTGGGCGGGCTGAACGCCGGAGTGATGTCACTCCAACTTGGGTTTCCAGTCAGCGAGAGAGCCCACACGCGCTCATCACCGATCGCATCGATCACCTCTCCGCCGTACACCAGCATGCGGTCACGCACGGGGTCATAGATGGCGGTATGGCCCCCGCGTGCAGGCGGTCGCTCGCCGGAGACGGGGAGCACGCTCCAGGTCGGCGTTTCGGTGAGCGTGAGCGCCCAGACGTCGTCGACATACCCACCGAACACGAGGAGCCGGTCCCGGACCGGATCGTAGATCGCCGAGCAGGGTGGGAACACTGGAGGCGGCCCTCCCGCTGGTAGCAGCTGCGTCCAGGTGGGTCGGCCACCCAGCGACAGCGCCCACACGTCATTCAGGTTGCCCGCGCTGTCGTGCCCTCCGTAGACGATCATGCGATCGCGAACCGGGTCGTAGGTCGCCGCATGAGCGCTACGCGCAGAAGGCCTCTTGCCGGTGACCAACATCCGGTCCCACCGGCCCCCGCCGGAGAAGCTGAAGACCCACACGTCCGAATCGGTCGTGCCCCCGAAGGTGATCATGCAATCCCGAACGGGATCATAGATGGCCGAATGAAGGTACCGTGCAGCCGGCGGCGTCAGTGCGAGGGAGCGGCCACCCCACGACATGCCCGCGGCAAGGGACAGTGTGACGATCCTCGCATCCAAGGTCGATGTCCCGCCCAGCACGATCATGCGATCGCGCACCGGGTCGTGGACGGCGGCATGCCCAGAGCGCGGCTGCGGGGGCACCCCTGCGGGCGTCACGGCATGCCAGCCTGTGTCCCCCGAGAGCCCGAGCGTCCAGACGGTGTTCGATCCGTCTCCCCCATAGACGACCAGGCGGTCGCGGACCGGGTCGTAGATCGTCGAATGGTTGGCAAACGAGACGCTCGTGGGGCTCGGGACGACGTCCCACGCCGGACCGCCCGAGAACGCAAGGGACCAGACCGCGTGGTCGGCGTACCA
>VBPB01000362.1:3246-3747 GCA_005893365.1 Candidatus Eiseniibacteriota bacterium | reverse complement strand
GCCGGACTCACGCTGCTCGCGATCGCCGCGGAGCTCGTCTCCTACACCGACCTCGTCGTGAATCGCGGCTTCGGCGCGAGCGAGGTGACGGAGATCGCGCTGCTCTCCGCGCTGCCGATGGTCGGACGCGCGACTCCGTATTCGGTGCTGCTCGGCGCGGTGATCGCGCTCGGGCGGCTGGCCGCCGATCGCGAGATCCTCGCGATCCAGGCCAGCGGCATCGCGCCGCTGCGCCTCGTCGCGCCGGTCGTGTCGTTCGCCGCGGCGCTCACCGTCGCGGCTGTCGCGATCACCGCGTTCGCCGAGCCGTACGTGAACGAAGCGCTCGCCCACCGCATCGAAGCGAGCGTGCGGAAGAGCTCCGGCTCCCCGCTGCACAGCGGCGTGGTGACGCAGATCGGCGAGTGGCGGATCGTCGCGCGCGAGGTCTCGCGGCACGGCGACCGGCTGCGCGGCGTCGCGGTCTGGATTCCCGCGCTGCGCCAGACCGTGTTCGCCGAG
>VBPB01000362.1:2624-3152 GCA_005893365.1 Candidatus Eiseniibacteriota bacterium | reverse complement strand
GGTTCGATCAGATGCGCACCATCCTCGATGCGGTCGGCGACAGCCACATGCAGCGCGCCGTGGATCGCCTGCCGCGCGGGACGCTCGGCGAGCTCGCCCGCGCGATCCGCTCCGCGCGCGATCCGCGCGAGCGCCGCGAGTTCGAGGCGGACTGGCACCGGCGCCTCGCGCTTCCGATCTCCACGATTTGCTTCGGCGCGCTCGCCGTGCCGCTGTCGCTGCGGCCGCGGCGACTGTCGCGCTCGAGCGGAGCGATCGCGGGGATCGCCGCGATGGTGGGTTATGTGGCGCTGCTCCAGCTCTCGAGCGGGCTGATCCAGACGGAGCGGTTTCCAATCGGCCTCGCGGTGTGGTTGCCGGACCTAGCGCTGCTCGCGGCGAGTGGCGTGCTCGCCGCGTGGCCGTCGGTTCCGGGCGCGGGCCCGCGGCTCTGGCGGAGCCGGCTCGGCGCGACGACCGGCTTGCGCTACGTCGGCCGGCTCGTGCTGCCCCGCTACCTGGTCGTGCGGTTCGTCGAGATCGGAGCGC
>VBPB01000362.1:0-2601 GCA_005893365.1 Candidatus Eiseniibacteriota bacterium | reverse complement strand
GTGGTTCACGAAATACCGCTCGACGCTCGACGAGGTGATGCGGTTCTACGCCGCGCGCATGCCGCTGCTCGTGTCGCGCGTCGTGCCGATCACGCTGCTCGTCGCTGCGGCGCTCACGGTGAGCCTGTTCGGCGTGACGGGCGAGCTGATCGGCATGCGCGCCTGCGGCATCTCGGCGATCCGGATCGCGATCCCAATCCTGGTGCCGTGCGTGGTCGTGGCGGTCGGTTACCGCGAGGCGATCGACCGGTTGGTTCCCCACGCGATCGCACGCGCCACGCAGATCAAACGCGTCGAAATCAAGGCGCAGGAGACCGAGCGCCTGTCGGTCTGGTCGCGCGACCGCGACCATCTCTACCAGGCCGACCGCATCGATCCGCTCGCCGGCGTCGCGCAGGGGATCACGATCTACGAGCTGAACGCGATCGGATTGCCGACCAGCCGCACCGACGCCGAGGCGGCGCGTCACCTCGGCGAGGGGACCTGGAACCTGCGCTCGCCGCGGCGGATCGAGGTCGGACCCGACGGCGTGCGGCGCGTCGACCCGCTCGCGCTGGCCAGGTTCGGCGACGAGTTCGCGACCGAGCGCGACGGCGCGGAGCTCTCGATCGCCGAGCTGCGCGACGAGATCGAGGGGCTCCAGGTGCGCGGCTTCGACGCGACCGCCTACCGCGTGGATCTCCAGTCCAAGCTCGCGGCCCCGCTCGCCTGCCTCGTGTTGCCGGCGCTCGCGCTGCTGTTCACGACCGGCGGGCCGCCGTTCCGGACGCCGGCGCAGATCCTGCTGATCAGCGTCGCGTTGCTGTTCGTCCACTTCGTGCTGTCGGCGTTCTTCGTTTCGCTCGGATATCGCGGCGCCGTCCCCGCATTCGCGGCCGGTTGGGGCGCGACGGCGGCGTTCGCGGCCGCGCTCACGGGCCTCGTGCTCGAGCGCATGCGCCGGTCCGGGACGATCCCGCGCCCGCGGTGACCCGGACCGCCGCGGTGTGTTACCCAATGCACAATCTCAACCATCCAGGGAGGGATCCGATGAGGCGAACGACGACTCTGGTGGCGTGGGTGGCGGTGCTCGGATGGGTCGGGGCGCCGCTCGCGGCGCTCGCAGCGGAGCACGAGCAGGGCGGCAAGGCGGGCGAGCATTCGAATGCCCAGTGGTCCGAGGATGCGGCGAAGGGGCAGGAGCGGGCCGCCGCCGAGGCGAAGGCGGGCGCGAAGGTCGCCCCGAGCAAGGCCGAGGCCGACGCGAAGGCGAAGGCGCACAAGGCGAAGCACGACGCGAAGGCGGCGGCGCACAAGACCACGGACGACGCGAAGGCTGCGGCCGGAAACGCGACCGGTCACACGAAGGCGGCTGCGCACAAGGCGACCGACGCGGCGGCCGCGAAGGCGAACTCGGCGGTCGGCGGCGCGAACGCCAAGGCGAAGGGCGCGGTCGACTCGACGCTGCCGGGGATGGGCGCGGGCGCCGAGGTCGAGGGTGGCGCAGGCGCGAAGTAGCGCGTCGCCCTAACTCGACAACTGAGCGGCGAGGCCCTCGGCCTGCTCGAGCAGCTCCTCGAGCAGGTCGAGCCCACCCTGCCAGAAGGCGGGATTGCCGATATCGAGCCCGATCGCGCCGAGCAGCCGCTCGGGCGTGTCGGAGCCGCCCGCTTCGAGCAGCGCGAGGTAGCGCGGCACGAACGCGGCGCCCTCCTCGTCGCAACGCCGCAGCAGGGCTAGGGTGAGAAGCTCGCCGAATGCGTACGCATAGCAGTAGAACGGCGAGTGGACGAAGTGGGGGATGTAGAGCCACCACCACGCGTAGTCGTCGGAGAGCGAGACCGAATCGCCGAACATCGGGCGGTTGGCCGCCATCCACAGCTCGTTCACGCGCTCGAGCGGCAGCTCGCCCTCGTCGCGCCGCGCCGCGTGCAGCGCCTGCTCGAACCGCGTCATCGCGACCTGGCGGAACACGGTGGCGAACGCGTCCTCGAGCTTTCCGCACAGCAGCGCGAGGCGCACCCGGGGATCGCGCTCCTCGCGCATCAGGCGCCGGAAGACGAGCATCTCGCCGAACACGCTCGCCGTCTCCGCGGTGGTGAGCGGCGTGTCCTGCTCGATCAGGCCCTGCACCGACGCGAGCGACTGGTGCACGCCGTGGCCGAGCTCGTGCGCCACCGTCATCACGTCGCGCAGATTGCCGGTGTAGTTGAGCAGCACGTAGGGATGCACGTCCGGTACGGTAGACGCGGAGAACGCGCCGCCCCGCTTGCCGGGGCGCAGCTCGGCGTCGATCCAGCGCTCGTCGAAGAAGCGCTCGGCGATCTCGGCCATGCGCGGCGAGAAGTCGCGATAGGCGCTCGTCACGATCTGCCGGGCCTCGGCGAAGCTGCGCTGTCCCTCGGCGCCGCCGAGCGGCGCATAGCGGTCGTAATCCGCCAGCTCGGGCAGCCCGAGCAGCTGCGCCTTCAGGCGGTAGTAGCGCGCCACGAGGTCGTAGCGCCCGACGCACGCGTCGAGCAGCGCGTCGACGCTCTCGCGCCGCGCCTCGTTGGCGAGGTGGCGCGCAGCCATCGGGTGCGGATAGCGGCGACGGCGGTCGTCGGCCGACTTGTCCTGGAC
>VBPB01000368.1 GCA_005893365.1 Candidatus Eiseniibacteriota bacterium | reverse complement strand
CCCGCCACCTGCTCCACGAACCGGCGCGTGAGGCTCGCGACCCCGGAGAGCCGCTGCAAGAAATTCAGCGCGGTGCGCTCGGCCTTGAGGATGCTGCCCGCGTCACCCACCACCTGGGCCACCGCCACGCCCGGGGCCACCGCCTCGCCGTCGCGGACCAGGGCGCGGTACTTGAGCGTGGCGTCCGCCTCGCGGAACGTGAGCCGGGCCACGTCCAGCCCGGCGATCACGCCCGGCTCCTTGGCCACGATCGCCGCGCGCGCGCTGATGCCGGACTTGATGGTGTTGAGCGAGGTGATGTCGCCGGTGCCCACGTCCTCGGAGAGCGCGTACTTGACGAGCTGGAGCGCGACCGC
This sequence comes from Candidatus Eiseniibacteriota bacterium, assembly GCA_005893365.1. Lineage (GTDB taxonomy): Bacteria > Eisenbacteria > RBG-16-71-46 > RBG-16-71-46 > RBG-16-71-46 > WS-11. The sequence continues at coordinate 4,437 of VBPB01000368.1, read as the reverse complement.
TTCGAGCATGCTAGTGTTCCGTCCCGGGAATCATGCACACGCCGCGCGGGTTCTCGTGGCCGCTGGCGGCGTCGCTCCTCCTCCGTGTAACGCAACGGATACGCGTCGTCGTCGCTCCTGGCCAGCGGCCACGATCCCTCCGCGGGGCATGCCCATGATTCCCGGGACGGGACACTATCGGTCCGGCCCGAACCGTCGCGCGATGAGCCGCGGCTCGCGGGGATGCTCGGGCTTCGGTGGCCCGGCCGCACCCGGTGCCCCGGCCCCACCCCGGCCGCCCCGCTCGCGCCCGGCCCGGCGCGGCGCCCCGGGCCCGGGCGGCTCGGCGCCGGCCCCCGCGAGCCCCATCTGGCGGGCGGCGGCGAGCGTCTGGCGGATCTCGTCCACGCGGTCGCGCAGCGAGGCCGCGCGCTCGAACTCGAGATTGCGGGCGGCCGCGAGCATCTCGGCCTCGAGGCGGCCGATCAGCACCTCGGGGCCCTCGCGGTCCACCTCGGCCATCAGGGTGCTCACGTCGTCGCCCGGACCGCGGATCGCGTCGGCGACGGCGGTGGAACGCATGATCTCCTCGACGCTCTTGACGATGGTGCGCGGCGTCAGGCCGTGCGCCTGGTTGTAGGCGAGCTGCTTGACGCGGCGCCGGCCCATCTCGTCCATCGCCCGGCGCATGGAATCGGTGATGGTGTCGGCGTAGAGCACCACCCGGCCGCCGGCGTTGCGCGCCGCGCGGCCGGCGGTCTGGATCAGCGAGCGCTCGGAGCGCAGGAAGCCCTCCTTGTCGGCATCCAGGATGGCGACCAGCGAGACCTCGGGCAGGTCGAGCCCTTCGCGCAGCAGGTTGATGCCCACCAGCACGTCGAACTCCGCCAGCCGCAGGCCGCGCAGGATCTCCACGCGCTCGAGCGCGTCGATGTCGCTGTGGAGGTAGCGCACCTTGACGCCCGCCTCGGTCAGGTAGTCGGTGAGGTCCTCGGCCATGCGCTTGGTGAGCGTCGTGACCAGCACGCGCTCGTGCGCCGCCACCCGCACCCGGATCTCCTCGAGCAGGTCGTCGACCTGGCCCTGGACCGGCTTGATGACCAGCTCGGGGTCCACGAGGCCGGTGGGACGGATGATCTGGTCGACGATGACGCCGCGGCTCTTCTGCAGCTCGTGCTCGGCCGGCGTGGCCGAGACGAACAGCGTCGGCCCGGTGATGGCCTCGAACTCGTCGAAGCGCAGCGGCCGGTTGTCGAGCGCCGACGGCAGGCGGAAGCCGAAGTCGACGAGCGTCTGCTTGCGCACGCGGTCGCCCTCGAACATGCCGCCGATCTGCGGCACGGTGACGTGCGACTCGTCGATGATGACCAGGAAGTCGGCGCTGCCGTCCGCCTTGCGCGGGAAGTAGTCGAGCAGGCAGCCGGGCCGGTCCCCGGCCTGGCGCCCCGAGAGGTGGCGCGAGTAGTTCTCGACGCCGGGGCAGGTGCCGACCGCCGCGAGCATTTCGAGATCATACTCGGTCCGCTGCCGCAGGCGCTGGGCCTCGAGCAGCTTGCCCTCGGCCTTGAACCGCTCCAGCTGCTGCGCCAGCTCGGCGCGGATGCCGGCCAGCGCCTGCTGCATGCGCGGCTCGGGCGTGACGAAATGCTTGGCCGGGTAGAGCGCCAGCCGGTCCATGCGCCGCTTGACCTGCCCGGTCAGCGGATCCACCGCCGAGATGCGCGCCACCACGTCGTCGTCCAGCTCGATGCGGATCAGGTGGTCCTCGTAGGCCGGGTGCACCTCGACCACGTCGCCGCGCACGCGGAACGTGCCGCGCGACGGCTCGACGTCGTTGCGCGTGTACTGGATCGCCACCATGTGCTCGAGCAGCTCGCTGCGCCGCATCCGCTGGCCGGCGGTGGCGTCCACCCGCATGCCGCGCCAGTCCTCGGGCGTGCCGAGGCCGTAGATGCACGAGACGCTGGCGACGATCACCACGTCCTCGCGCTCCAGGAGCATCGAGGTGGCCTGGAGCCGCAGCCGGTCGATGTCGTCGTTGATGCTGGCGTCTTTCGCGATTCGGGCTGGTAGTAGTCGTAATAAGAGATGAAGTAGCCGACGCCGTTGTCCGGGAAGAACTGCCGGAATTCTCCGTACAACTGGGCCGCCAGCGTCTTGTTGTGCGAGATGACCAGGGCCGGGCGGTTCCACTGCGCGATCACGTTGGCGACGGTGTAGGTGTTGTGGACGAACAGGCCGCCGTGACCGGCGAGAAACGTCTCGTTCTCGGCGACCGAGAGATCATAGACGTAGGGGTGCGAATAGGGGATGGGCTCCACCTCCCGCACCGGAGTCCACCGCGCGCTCTGCAAGGGCCGAATGGACTCCAAGAGTTGCTCGCCTGCAGGCGTGCGATGTCCGATGGCGTCGATCCCGGTGAGCAGACGGTCCAACGTCGCGACCGTGGGCCGGCGTTCATCCCGCTCCCAGAGGATCATCGCCGCCCGACTCAAGCCCGCGTGGGAGGCGAGCCGGCCTTTGGAGAGGGCAGCCGCGACACGAAGCCTGGCGAAGTCCTCTCGAGCCCGATCTGGGCACGCAAGGCCAGATTCTTCCGCTCCGTCAGGAAGCCGATCTCCGAGGCGAAGCCCGCGAGGTTCGGCTGTCCCGTGAGCGTGACGGTGTGATACTGGCCGCCCCTGGGATCACCGTTGGTGGCCCGCTTGTGTCGCCGATGAAGCCGTGCCCAGAGCCCGAATCCGAGGAGCGCGTAACCAAGCTCTCCGGCCAGGCGCGGGCTTGCGGTCGTCATGCTGACGGTCGCCGGTTCGACGCCACCATCCCCTTCGGCGTAGGCGCGAAGCAGGACCGACAGTTGTCGCTTCGACAGCCGGGGCCACAGATCGGGAAGGTGCTTCTCTCGGCTCGTGCTACCGACGAGGCGACGGAACACGGAGGTCCAGAGCCTCGACGAGATCTGCAAGTCCGTGTTCTTCCTGACCATCGGAACGATCCCGAGCTCGATCACGCAACGGACGAACTCCGCCCGAACCCGATCGTCGTATGCCGAGAAGAGTGAACAGCGATCCGCGCAGTGGCCCTCGGCCAGCATCAGCCCGAGCACCGTGAGCAGCTCGTCACTGACCGCGAGCCACCGTGGCAGCCCGCGCAGCCGGCGGGGCGAGCCGAGCGTCCGGAGTTCGATCGCGAGGTCGTTCGGAAGCGCCAGATCCAGCCTGGTCAGGAGATCCCGGAAGACGGCCATCGGAATGCCTTGCCACTTCGGTCCGTGGAAGACCGCATGGCGTTTCTCGTGAGGATGGCGATAGTGATGGGCGAGCGCCTGCCGGACCCGGGGCCAGCCTCGCTGGGCGATCACCCACTCGAGGAATGCCTTCGAATGGACTTCGACACCTGGCGCGTCCCCGAGGAGCTCGAGCAGGTCGAACGCTCCCAAGTCCTGTCGCGGAAGGTCGACACGTCTCGGCAGGGGCAGGTAGTGATCCGGTGACAGTTCGGTCGTCCGGTTCAACTGCAGTCTGCCGCCGCTCAGGCTGAGGAAGTTGTGGTCACCGGTGACGACCACCTCCCGCCCACAGTCTGTCCGGACTCGGAACATCTGCGGAGGCGCGTGCCGCGAGAAGCCGGTGATGGAACGCCACTCTGTCGCTCCGGTGCGAGGATCGAAGGAACAGGCTTCGAGGCCATCGGGCGCACGAGCGACTTCCGTCCCGTGCCCCTGGCGCCCCGTTGCCGTCCCCAAGCCAAAGGCGTCATCGATGAGCGGGCCGATCGGTCGCAGACTGAGCTCGTAGCTCCCGTCCTCACGCCGCAATCGGATCAACACGGGCTCGTCGAAGGCGAGGCTCTTCCCCGAGCCCGTGACGCCGAGCAGCGTCTGGAAGCGCTGCCCGCCGCGCAGGCCCTCGACGAGCTGGGCGATGGCCTCAGGCTGGTCGCCTTTGGGCGGATAGGGCTGGTGGAGCGAGAAAGGCATGGCGCCGCGATGCTACCCGACCGGTGGGCGGCGGTCGAGCGCGTCGGGACACGCGTCGGGACGCCCCGCAACAGGCTCCAAGCCTGTTGCAGTCTCTCGGCCGAAATGAGTCGGGCTGCCCGCCAACTGGCCTCGGCGCATGTTGGTCTTCCCTGTGCCCCGGCACGTGTCGCCTGGTCGTCAGTACCGCACGCGCACCGTGTAGGTCAGCACCGTCTCCTTGCCCGCGGGCACGGGCAGGACGAACTGGAGGGTGTTGGCGTCCTTGCGCGTGTACGGGTGGCTGCTGGTGAGCACCTCGCTGTCGCCGCCGGCGCTCTCCTCGACGACGATGGAGACCTCGGTCCTCTTGCGGTCGCGGAGCTTCACCTCGACCTGGACCTCGCGCTCGCGGTCGGTGATGCGCTTGTTGTAGACCTCGCGGCGCTCGGCCGCCAGATCGAAGGCGGTGCCGACGTCGATCGTGAGCTTCTCGCCCT
>VBPB01000367.1 GCA_005893365.1 Candidatus Eiseniibacteriota bacterium | reverse complement strand
ACACCGGGCGCGAGCCACGCCCCTTCGAGCACCGGCGTCGCCGACGAGGTCGTGGTGCAGATCAGGTCGGCGCCCTCGACCGCGGCGCGCGCGCTCGTGACCGGCTCCACCTTGAGTCCGAGCCGCGTGGACTCGCGCTCGGCGAACGCACGCGCGTTGGCGGCCTGGTCGCTCCACACCCGCACGCGGCGCAGCCCGCAGACGGTCGCCATCGCCTCGAGATGACTCACCGCCTGGACGCCGGAGCCCAGGATGGCGAGGTCGCCCGCCCCCTCGCGCGCCAGCGCGCGGGTCGCCACCCCGCTCACCGCCGCGGTGCGGATGGCGGTGATGCTGCTGGCGTCGATGACCGCGAGCAGGCAGCCGTGCTCGACCTCGAAGATGAGGACCGCGCCCTGATGCGAGTCGTAGGGCGTGCCGTGGTTCTGCGGCATGACCGAGACCACCTTGAGGCCCATGACCTTGGGCGCCCCGAGGATCGCGGGCATCAGGCCCAGCAGCCCCGGGCGGTCGGGCAGCCGCACCATCGAGCGCAGCGGCAGCACCGCCTCGCCGCGCGCCAGCGTCGCGAGCGCCTGGGCCATGACCTCGACGCACTCGCCCATCGGCAGCAGTGCCGGGACCTCGCTCTGGGTGACGACGCGCACACTCATGCCGCTCCTCCTCCGGTTCCGTCGAAGATGCCGAGCAGTCGCTCGGCGTCGATGTTGCCGCCCGAGACCAGGGCGACCACGCGCCGCCCGCGGGCGCCCTCCACCTTGCCCGCGAGCAGGGCCGCGGTGGCCGCCGCCCCCGCGCCCTCCACGTAGAGCTTGGCGCGCGTCACCAGCATCCGCATCGCCTGGATGATCTCCGCCTCGGTCACGGTGGCGACCTGATCCACGCACTCCTTGACGATGCCGAGCGGCAAGGCGCCGACGAACGGCGGCGTCAGCCCGTCGGCCAGCGTCCCCGCCGGGCGCGACACCGGGACGGGCTTGCCCGCGGCGAGCGCGGGGCCGAATCCGGGGCCGGCCTCGAGCTCGACCGCGACCACGCGGACGTCGGGCTTGATCTGTTTGACCGCGCTCGCCACGCCGCCGAGCAGTCCCCCGCCGCCCGCCGGGACCACCACCACCTCGACATCGGGCGCGTCCGCGACGATCTCGAGCCCGGTGGTGCCGGCCCCGGCGAGGCCTACCGGGTCGTCGAAGGGATGGACGAAGGTCAGGCCCCGCGCCTCGCGCACCTCGTGCATGCGGTCGAACAGCGTGGCGCGGTCCTGGTGCAGGATGACCTCGGCGCCGTAGCCGCGCACCGCGTCGAGCTTGGACCGCGGCGCGCCGTCCGGCATCACCACCGCGCACGGCGCCTTCACCTCGCGGGCCGCCCACGCCACCGCCTGCGCGTGGTTGCCGGCCGAGACCGTGACCAGCCCGCGCGCCCGCTCGGCCTCGCTGAGGCCCAGCACGATGTTGAGGGCGCCGCGCGGCTTGAACGACCCGGTCTTCTGGAAGCACTCGCACTTGAGCGAGAGCGTGGTCCCCGACATCCCGCCCAGCGTGCGCGACGAGAGGAGCGGCGTGCGGTGGACGCGCCCGCGGATGCGCTCGGCCGCGGCCCGGATGTCGGTGAGCGGGATCACGCGCGGGGCCTCGCTTCCGGCGTCCGATCCGGCTGCGGTACTGTGCGCAGGGTCGCCATCCATCCTAAAGAGGCGTGCGTGCAGCCGTTCGAGAGCCCCATCCCGCTGGAGCAGATCCGGGCCGCGCGCGAGCGCATCGCCGGCGCCGCCATCCGCACCCCGCTGGTCCGGCTCAACGTGGACGACGCGCCCGCCGAGATCTTCCTCAAGCTCGAGAACCTCCAGCCCATCGGCTCGTTCAAGTTGCGTGGCGCCACCAACGCCATCGCCCTGGCGCCGCCCGATCGGCTCGCCCGCGGCGTGTGGACGGCGAGCGCCGGCAACATGGCGCAAGGCGTGGCGTGGCAGGCGCGGCGACTGGGGCTCAAGTGTACCGTCGTGGCCCCCGATCACGCACCCCAAACCAAGCTGGCGGCGATCGACCGCCTCGGCGCCCGGGTGATCCAGGCGCCGTTCGCCGAGTGGTTCGAGATCGGACGGGTTCTTCGTCCACCCGGTGAGCGACGCCGCGGTCATGGCGGGCAACGGGACCATCGGCCTCGAGATCCTCGAGGACCTGCCCGCGGTGGACGCGATCGTCATCCCCTACGGCGGCGGCGGCCTGTCGTGCGGCATCGGCTCGGCGGTGCGGGCACTCAAGCCCGGCACGCGCCTCTACGCCGGCGAGGTGGACTCCGCGGCGCCGCTCGCGGCCTCACTCGCCGCAGGGGAGCCGGTGAGCGTCACCCGCGCGCCCAGCTTCGTGGACGGCATCGGCGGGCTGTTCGTGATGCCCGAGCTGTGGCCGCTGGCGCGCCGCCTGCTGGACGGGGCGCTGGTGATGACCATCCCCGAGGTCACCTCGGCAGTCCGGCTGCTGGTCGAGCGCAACCGCGTGGTCGCCGAGGGCGCCGGCGCCACGTCGGTCGCGGCGGCGCTGGCCGGCAAGGCGGGGCCCGGCAAGGTGGTGTGCGTCGTCTCGGGCGGGAACATCGATACGCAGACGCTGGCGACCATCCTGCGGGGGGAGATGCCGTAGGGCGGTCTGCAGACGGCGACGCCTACGGACAACGTCGACACCTCCGGCCAGTTTGCAACTGCTTGGACTGGCGGCGCGGCCAGTTGGTCGCTGTCGGGGTCGGTGCGATGGCCTGCACCTGGGTAGCAACATCCGGTCGTGGGAAGCGGGCGGCCAGCAGGTGCTCGATCTCCGATCTGCAGACCCCGAACTACGAACGAAGCGGCCGGGGGTCCGTGCCCAGCCCGCTCCGAAACAATCTCGGTCTTCTACTGCAGCACGCTCATCTTCCGGCGTGCCCTCCCGCTCATCGAGTCACCACGACTCGACGGACCACGGATTGGCCCCCCTGCCGAAGACCCAGCAGGTACAGCCCGGAAGGAATGCCTTCA
>VBPB01000083.1 GCA_005893365.1 Candidatus Eiseniibacteriota bacterium | reverse complement strand
CGAGCTGGCTCACCGTGAGCCGTGCGGTCGGCGGAACGTCAGGAGGGACCACCGCACGGTAGCTGGCGATCCCCGCCATCCACGTGCCACCGCTCGAGCCCGAGGCTGCGTACTGGCCGGCCGCGCTCGTGATCTGATACGCGGCTCCGAGATGGTCGCCACCGAGGGCGAGGGAGGGCAGCGCGTTCCAACCCGTCGACCAACCGGGAGCGCCCCCGGACTCGTTCCCCACCGCACCGAACAGCAACTCGACCGGCTGCGCGGTCGTCGGCGTGGCGCCCGAACTGAAGCTGGAGCCCGTTCCCGACGCCGACGCGGTCACGTCCCCGGCTGCGAGGCCCGAGAAGTCGACGAACCGGCGGCGAGCGCACGCACATTGGTGGCCGAGAGCACCGCGGTGTGCCCCAGGGCGAGCCCGTCACCCTGATCGATGTCCAACCGATACGTGTTGCCGGCCGCGTCGCTGGCGCTGATCGCGCCGACCGTGGACGTGCCCAGCTTGAGCGCGATCAACAGGGCGTCCCCGGCGACCACCGCTCGGCTCGCGGGCAGGGTCACTTGGGATGTGGGCAGGAGGGGCGCGTTGCTGGCCCCCGCGACGCGACCGACGTAGGTGGGCGCCGCCATGGCCTGGCCGGCGCCGGTCACGAGCCATGCCAGCGCGAACAGGGTGGCTCCCCGCCGCCTCATGGTCGCGGTCGCCCGCGGGGGTCCCGCCCGCGCTTCGCCCGGAGGCACTCGACACCCAGGGCACGCGAGGTTCGGGCCGCTTCGAGGCAGCGTGCCATCGATCCCGCGTGCGAGAGCCATGAATAATCACACTCCGGGCTCTTTGATTCGTCCTCTGGATGCGTCGATTCGCGGGTGGATGCCCCATTGGCGCTCAGGTAATTCCCCGCTTGCCGCCCCCGCGCGGGGGACGCGCCACCACCCGGGCGTCCCGCCGCCCGTCGGAGCGTTCGCCGCGCTGGTCGCCGGAATCGCCACGCCGCTTGATTGCGGTGACCTTCGCCGACAGACTGGCCTCCGCCACGTCGTGCAGCATTCGTCCGGCCGAGGAGACTCCCCCATGAACCGCGCTGCGTCCCTGTTCGCCGTCGTCGCCCTGGCAATCGCCGGTTTCGCTCCGGCCGCGCATGCCCTCGAGGAGTGCCGCCTCCTCCGCCAGCCCGACATCGAGGGCGACCACATCGTGTTCGTCTACGCCGGCGACCTGTGGACCGTGGCGCGCGCCGGCGGGGTCGCCACCCGGCTCACCACGCACGACGGGGTCGAGCGCTTCCCCCAGCTCTCCCCCGACGGCAACACCGTGGCCTTCACCGGCGAGTACGACGGCAACGTGGACGTGTACACGGTCCCGATCGTGGGCGGCGAGCCGACGCGGCTCACCTGGCATCCGGGCGACGACCAGGTGGCGGGCTGGTATCCCGACGGCAAGAGCGTCCTGTTCCGCTCCACGCGCGCGTCGGCCCCCACGCGCTTCGACCGGTTCTTCAAGATCCCCGCCGCCGGCGGCTTCGAGGAGATGCTGGTGCTCCCCACCGCCGGCTACTGCTCGTTCTCGCCCGACGCGCGCAAGATCGCGTTCGTCTCGCCCAGCTACGACCGTCGCACCTGGAAGCGCTACCGGGGCGGGAACGCGCCCGACATCTGGATCTACGATTTCGCCGGCAACCAGTCCGAGAAGATCACCGACTGGGCGGGGCCCGACGAGTGGCCGATGTGGCACGGCAACACGGTCTACTACTGCTCGGACCGCGACGGGCGCACCGCCAACCTGTGGGCCTACGACGTCGACAAGAAGACCCACCGCCAGGTGACCCACTTCACCGACTACGACGTCAAGTGGCCGAGCCTCGGCAGCGACGCGATCGTGTTCGAGAACGGCGGCTACCTGTACGTCATGGACCTGCCGGCCGAGAAGCCGGTGCGCATCAAGGTGCTGGTGCCCGACGACAAGCCCGGCGCCCGCGCCGAGGTGCGCAACGTCTCGGCCTGGATCACCGACTGGGACCTCTCCCCCTCCGCCAAGCGCGCGGTGTTCGCGGCGCGCGGCGACCTGTTCACCGTGCCGGCCGAGAACGGCGATCCGCGCAACCTCACGCAGACGCCCGGCGCCCGCGAGCGTGACCCGGCGTGGTCGCCCGACGGCAAATGGGTGGCCTACCTCTCGGACCAGAGCGGCGAGTACGAGATCCACGTGATCGGCAGCGACGGCAAGATGCCGGCCCGCCAGGTCACCCACGGCGGCGGCACGTTCCGCTTCGCGCCGCGCTGGTCGCCCGACTCGAAGAAGCTCGCCTTCTCGGACAAGACGATGACGCTCTGGTGGTGCGACGTGGCGACCGGGAAGCTCGCCAAGGTGGACAAGAGCGACTGGGGCGAGTTCCACGACTACCGCTGGGCGCCCGACTCGCGCTGGATCGCGTATTCGATGCCGCTCGCGACCGGGTTCGACCGCCTGATGCTGTACAACGTCGAGGGCGGGGCTCCCATCGCGGTCACCGACGGCATGACCGACGACGTGGAGCCGGTGTTCGATCCCGAGGGCAAGTACCTGTACTTCATCTCGCGGCGGACCGTGGCCCCCGAGTTCGGCGCGTTCGAGTTGGACTTCCAGTTCCGCGTCACGGACAAGATCTACGCGCTCGCGCTGCGTGACTCGCTCCCCTCTCCCGCCGCCCCCAAGAGCGACGAGGAGACCGGGGCGGGCGCCGAGAGTGGCAAGAGCAAGGATGCTACCGGCGGCAAGGCCGACGCGACGAAGGACGATGCCAAGGCCGCCAAGGCGGGCGACGGCGACAAGACCGCGGCGGCGGCCCCGGTCGCGATCCAGCTGGACGGCCTGGGCGCCCGCTGTGCGGTGATGCCGATCCCGCCCGGCAGCTACACCGGCCTGACCGCGCTCAAGGACAAGCTGGTCTACCTCTCCCAGGACGCGGCCAATCCCGAGGACGATGCTCCGGGCCATGCCAGCATCCACGTGTTCGATCTCGACAAGCGCAAGGACCAGGTGGTGATCGCCAAGGTGAACGCCGCCTATGCCGCCGCGCAGGATGGCGCCAAGCTGCTCTACCGCAGCGGCGACACCTATGGCATCGTGGAGGCGAGTGAGGGCAAGAAGTCGGGCGATGGCAAGCTCGCCACCGGGTCGCTCATGGCGCTGGTCGATCCGCGCCAGGAATGGCGGCAGATGTTCGACGAGGCCTGGCGGCTCGAGCGCGACTTCTACTACGACCCGGCCATGGGCGGCCTCGACTGGAAGGCGATCGGCGAGCGCTACCGGCAGCTGGTGCCGTTCGTCGCCCATCGCGCCGATCTGAGCTACCTCCTGGGCGAGCTGCAGGGCGAGCTGTCCACGTCGCACACCTACGTGAGCGGCGGCGACATGCCGCAGGCGGCCAAGGTCGACGTGGGGCTGCTCGGGGCCGATTACGCGCTAGACGCCGCGTCCGGTCTCTACCGGTTCAAGACCATCTACCGCGACCGCGACTGGAACTCGAAGATCGCCGCCCCGCTCGGCGAGCCCGGCATCGGCGTGCACGAGGGCGACCTGCTGCTCGCGGTGAACGGGCGACCGGTCAAGGCCACCGAGAACCTCTTCGCCGCCTTCGTCAACACCACCGGCAAGCAGACCACGATCAAAGTCGGCGCGTCGGCCAGCGATCCCAAGCCGCGCAGCTACACGGTGGTGCCGATCGCGAACGAAGCGTCCCTGCGCTACGCGACCTGGGTGGCGGGCAACCGCGCGAAGGTCACCAAGGCGACCAACGGGCAGGTGGCTTATATCCACGTGCCCAGCACCTCGATCAACGGCATCCAGGAGTTCACCAAGCAGTACTACCCGCAGGTCGACAAGCACGGGATCATCGTCGACGAGCGCTTCAACAGCGGCGGCTTCATCCCCGACTTCTTCGTGGAGCGTCTGTGGCGCAAGACCTGGGTCGCCTGGTCCAACCGCGACGGCGGCGGCACCCGCACGCCCTCCACCGGGATCGACGGGCCCAAGTGCATCCTGATCAACGAATACGCGGGCTCGGGCGGGGATGCCTTCCCGTTCTACTTCCACATGCAGGGCCTGGGACCGGTGATCGGCAAGCGCACCTGGGGCGGGCTGGTCGGGATCAGCCACGGCCTGCCGCTGGAGGACGGCGGCTCGATCACCATGCCGGACTTCGGCATGTACGACCCGCGCACCGGCCAGTGGCTGGTCGAGAACCACGGCGTCGACCCCGACATCGAGGTGGAGAACGCGCCGCACCTGTTGGTCGAGGGACGCGACCCGCAGCTCGAGCGCGGCATCCAGTACTGCCTGGAGCAGCTCAAGACCAGCCCGCCGGTGGCCGCGAAGAAGCCCGAGTACAAGGTGCAGGAAGGCCTCGGCGGCGGCGCGACCTCGGGCCGCGGCGGCGGCCAGCACTAGCGAATCGGGACCGACGGTCCCAAGCCTCGCGGCACTCACGCCACGCGGCGAGGCCCGCGGGCTGGGCGGCACCGGTGCCGCCCGGCGCTCAACGCGTCGAGGTCGAGCCACCCACCCGGCGCCGCGCCTCCGTCCTTCGCGAGCGCCAGCAGCTCGCCGGCGTAGCGCTTGGCGTCCGCGCCGCGTCCGCTCGCCCGGGCCGCGCGGGAGGCCCCCACCAGCGCGTTGAACCGCCCGGGCGCCTCGCGCAGCACCGCCTGGTAGGCGGCCAGCGCCTCGGCCGGGCGATGCGTCGCGAGCAGCATGTCGCCGAGCAGCTCGCGCGCGGGCAGCACCGCGCCCGGTGTCACCGGCCGCTTCGCGGTCGAGTCCTCGAGCGCCGCGGCGGCGCGCATGCCGTCCAGGGCCTCGGCCTTGCGGCCCTCGGCCAGGGCGAGCCAGGCCTGGGCCGTGCGACGCTGCGCCTCCACCTGGTCGCGCCAGTCGAGCAGGCCCGGGTTGACGATGCCGTCGCGGATCGCGGCCAAGTGCGCGATCGCCTCGTGCGCGACCGCGGGCCGACCCGAACGCGCGGCACCCAAGGCGCGCGCGAAGATCGTGGTCGCCTCGGTCCACGGGTAGCGCTCCCAGGTCCAGCCGTCGGGCGGCTCGAGGGTGGCGGCCTCGCTCCAGGCGTGGCGCTCGAGCGCGTAACGGGCCGGCACGGAGGTGAGCGCATAGAAGAGGGACAGCGTGCGATGACTCACGCGCCGGATCGCCGCCACGCTGTCGCGGATCGCGCGCGCCTCGCCATCCTGCCCCTTCTGGAGGTAGGCGTATTCCAGGTAGTCCCAGGCGTGCACCGCGTCGTAGTACACCGCCCCGCCGTAGTGCGCGGCCGAGTACTCCCGGCCGGCCTGGGCCGAGGCGAGATTCGAGCGGATGGCCTCGTCCCACATCCCCAGACGCGTGAAGATGTGCGACGGCATGTGGAGCGCGTGCGGCACGTGCGGCGCGATGTCGGCGTAGTGCTGCGCCATGGGCAGCGCCCGCGACGCGAGCGTCGGGAAGTCGTAGCTGTGGATCAAGTAGTGCGCGACCCCGGGATGGTCCGGCTGGCGGGCGTAGATGGGCTCGAGGATGGCGCCGGCACGCCGCTGCTGGGCGTAGGTCTTGTCGCCGTAGGACAACGTGGCGTTGAGCGCCAACGCGTAGAAGATCGCGGCCTCGGTGTCGGCCGGGAACTCGGCGTGCAGCTGCTCCATCGCGTGCTCGTAGTCGCGCGCGCGGGTGCGATGATCGACGTGGTCCCCGTTCCGGTAGAAGCAGGCCAGGGCCGCGATGTAGCTCCGCTCGCGCGGGGTGGCGAAGCCCAGCGAGTCGGCGTGCTGGATGGCGGCCCATCCCCGCGCCAGCGCCGAGGAGTCCGGGGGCTCCCACAGCGGGTGCCAGAGGCTCATCGCGATGCCCCACCACGCCATGGCACAACGGGGATCGCGCTCGGCGATGGCGGCGAAGCGCCGCTCGGACTCCTCGTAGAAGAACGAGTGGAGCAGGGCGACCGCGCGGTCGAACTCGGGCTCTAGCCCGGGCGCGCACGTCACCGGGAAGCGCGCGCTCCCCACCCGGCCCAGGTCCCCCGCCTGGTGGGCATGCTCGTCCTGGGCGATCGCCCGCATCGGGGCGCCGAGCAGGAGCAGGCTGACGACGATCAGCCACCAGATTCGCATGCGCGCCTCCGGATCAACGCGGCCAGGGCCGACCGGGCCACCCTAGCCCAGGCTCTACCCGCCGGCGAGGGTGCCGAACGAGGCATGCTCACGCGACGGCAATGCATCGCATCATGAAGTCGCCGGCCAGCCAGCCGCGCCTACGCCCTGGCGGAGGAGCCGGATCGTCGCGGGCCCCCCCGACCCCGGGGGCCGCGTCACTTCCGGCGCGCGCGCTCCGCCGCCGCACGCAGCGCGATCGCCATCGTGGTGAGCGGGGCGTCGGCGGGCGGCGCGGGCGGCGCCTCCGGGCGCGCCGCCTCCGGCGCCGGCTGGCGATTCCCCGCCCCGGCATCACCCGCCGCCGCCGCCGGCTCTTCCGCCGCCTGTGCGGCGCGGATCGAAAGCGAGATCCGCCGCTTGGCCGGATCCACCGCCAGGATGATCGCCTCCACCTCCTGACCCTGCGCGAGCGCGTCCTTCACCCGCTGGGTCCGCTGGGCCGCGATCTCCGAGATGTGGACGAGTCCGTCGATCCCCGGGGCCAGCGTCACGAACGCGCCGAACTCCGCCAGGTTCGCGACCACCCCCTTGACCCGCAACCCGACCGGGAAGCGGTGCACGATGTCGGTCCAGGGATCCGGGGCCGACGCCTTGATCGAGAGGGCGATGCGCGGCCGCTGATCCTTGCCAGGCTCGATGCGCAGCACGCTCACCCGCACCCGCTCGCCCAGGTTCAGGACGTCGCGCGGATGGGCGACGCGAGCGTGCTGGATCTCCGAGACGTGCACCATGCCGTCGATCCCGGGGGCGAGGGTCACGAACGCGCCGAACGGTTCGAGCCGGGCGACGGTCCCGTCCAACTCGTCGCCGGGCTTGAGCGACGCCAGCCGGCGCCGCGTCTCCTCCTCCTCGGCGCGGCGCAGGAGCTGCCGGCGCGACAGGACGGCGTTGCGGCGCGACTCCTCGACGCCGGTGACCAGGAACTCGAGCGTGCGCCCCACGTAGGTGGACGGGTCGGCGCAGAAGCCGGACTCGATCTGCGACAGGGGGCAGAATCCCCGGGCGCCGCCCAGGTCCACCTCCAGCCCGCCGGCGTTGAGACCGGTGACCCGGCCGGTGATCGGCACACCGGCGGCGTGGGCCTCGCGGACCTGCCTCAGCGCCGAGCCCGGATCCGAGCGCACCGAGCGGGCGAGCACGATCTGATCGCCGGACTCCACCACGAACAGCTCGAGCGTGTCGCCCACCGCGATCTGCAGCGAGCCGTCCTCGTTCCGGAACGGGGAGAGGTCCGCGATCGCCTCGCAGCGGGCGCCGATGTCGAGCAGCGCGTGCTCCGCCCCGATCGTGACGACGCTGCCCCGCACCTTCGTGCCGACGCGGAGCTCGGCGCCGGCGCCTCGCGGCCGAGATGGAGATGGGCGAGCATGCGATCGAGGGCGGCGCGTTCGCTCGGCGGAGGCACGCGGCGAATCTAGCGCAATCGCCCCGCCGTCACCCGGCGATCGCGCGTGGCCAAGAGCAGGCGGCTCCTACGCCCCGGCGATCCGGTCGAGCAGGCCCTGCACGCGATCCAGCTCATCGCGGTTCACCGTGTGCCCGAGGTCGGGATAGATTCGGAGATCCACCTCGCCCCCGATGCGGGCGAGTTCCCGGGCGGACTCCTCCACGCGGTCGCGGGGGATGTGCGGATCGCGGTCGCTGCAGCCCAGGAACACCGGCGTGCCCGCGAGGGTGCCCGTGAAGTTCCATGAGCGTCCGGCGGGCCCGATCAACCCCGCGGCGAGGCCGACGACGCCCCCGTACCGTCTTGCGGAGCGCCCCGCGGACTCGAGCGCGAGGCACCCGCCCTGGGAAAAGCCCAGCAGCAACTGCCGCTCGGCGGGGATGCCGGCGCGCTCGAGCGCGCCGACGAGCGCGGCCACCAGCGCCAGCGCCGAGGACAGATAGGGTTCGTTGTCGCGCAACGGGGCCATGAACGAGGACGGGTACCAGGTCTGACCGACGGCCTGCGGCGCCACCCAGAACGCTCCGGGGTCCTCGAGCTCGGCGGCAAGCGCCAGGATGTCCTCGGCCGTCGCACCGCGTCCATGACAGAGCACGACACCGAGGCGGGCCTGGCCCGGCGCGCTCCCCCGGGTCACGAGCCGGGCGCCCTGATGCGGGCCCGGGATGGGCGGGTCGATCACGAGGCTCATGGCGCCGCGGCCGGACGGGGCGCGCGAAGCGGCGGCAGGCGTTCCTCGATGTAGGTCCGACGCCCCTCGAGCCAGGGCGGCAGCTTGAGCGCCGTGCCGAGGGTCTCGGGCGCTTCGTCCGCGGTGAATCCCGGCGGGTCGGTCGCGATCTCGAAGAGCACGCCACCCGGCTCGCGGAAGTAGATGGAGCGGAAGTACTGGCGATCCATCACCGGCGTGACGTCCATCTCCGCGTCGGCGAGCCGCCGCTGCCAGGCGGACTGATCGGCGTCGGAGGCACAACGGAACGCGATGTGATGCACGGTCCCGGCGGCGACGCGCCCGGCCCGCAGGCCCGGAGCGCAGACCACGTCCAGGATCGCCCCGGGAGCCCGGTCGCGGGTCGCGAACCGGAAGCGATCGCGCTCCTCGCCCCGCCGCTCGAATCCCATCACGCCGGTCAGCAGGGCCGCCGTGCGCTCGTAGCCCGCTTCGGTGACGGTCGCGCCGTGGAAGCCCCGGATCGCGCAGCGCTCCGGGACGGGGCCGCCCCGCCACCACGACCGCGCCTCGGCGCCGGGCTGCTCGACCAGCTCGATCGCCAGCCCATCCGGGTCGGCGAGCGGCAGCACCCGCTCCCCGAACCGCGTCTCCACCGCGCCGAACTCGATGGCGGCGGCGGCGAGGCGCTCCATCCACGCCTCGAGGCTCGCCGCGGGCACCGCGAACGCGGTCGCGGTCGTCTGCCCGGTGCCGCGCTGGCCGCGCGGGGCGCCGGGCCACGGGAAGAAGGTGAGGAGGGTGCCGGGAGCGCCGACTTCGTCGCCGTAGTACAGGTGGTACGTGGTCGGGTCGTCGAAGTTGACCGTGCGCTTCACCAGCCGCAGGCCCAGCAACGAGACGTAGAAGTCGGCGTTCGCCTGGGGATCGGTGGCGATCGCGGTGACGTGATGCAGACCCGGGATGGGGTTCAATCGGCCTCCACGCTCGATCGTGTCCGTGACTCAGTACCTGCGAAACCGCCGACCGCGCCCCGCCCGGGCTGCCCGCCCGCTAGCGGGCGACGGACCTCCCGAGCCGCGGCGGCAGGGCCTCGCCAAAGGCCTCGAGCACCCGCACCGTGGCCCCCACCGCGACCGGTCCGGGGCGCGCCACCCACGCATTCAAGGCGAACGACCCCTCGAAGCGTTCCCGGATCCGCGCCAGGACCGCCAAGTCCTGCGCTCCGGTGTCGGGATCGAAGGTCGTCATGATGCAGCGGGCGCGAAGGTCCTTGAGGCCGATGACCGCTTCGCCGACCGCCAGGAAGCGGCGCTCCCACGCCCGCTCCGCGAGTCCGGGGACCCCGCCCACCACGAGGTTGGGCCGCAGGCGGCGATGGTCCACGCCGAGCGCCGCGATCGCCCCGTCGCTGGTCACCAGCAGCGGCATGACATCGAAGCGCTCGGGGCCCGCGACCGCGACCAGCCGCGCGTCGGGTCCGGCCGCGGCGCGCACCCGTGCTTCGACCTCGGGCGACGTCCACTCGCGTCCGTCCACCTGGACGCGGCCGTCCGCGTCGCGGGTCGCCCGCAGGCGCAACAGTCCGGGCTGGGTCCGGGAGGTCACGATGCGGCCCGTGCCGTCCACGACCACCAGCTCGCGGTCTCCCGGGAGTCCGAGCGGGGCGAGCATCGTCTCCGACAGGCGCTCGCCGGCCATGGACTTGACCGGGTAGCGCCACAGCTCCGCGACCCGCATCACCGATCGGGTCACGCCATCGGGCCCTGCACCTCGACCGGCTCGCCCTGCTCGGCCAGGTGTGCCTTGCCGAGCCCGTCGAGGAAGTGCCCGGACTTGTCCCGCTTGGTCTCGAGGTAGAAGCGGTTGTACTCGTTGGGCGGGATCGCGTGCGGCAGGCGTCCGACGATCTTGACGCCAAGCCGCGACAGGTCCTCGACCTTGCGGGGATTGTTGGTGAGCAGGCGGATCGACCGGACCTTGAGGCTGTGGAGCATGTGCGCCGCGATCGAGTACTCGCGCTCGTCGTCGCGGAAGCCCAGCGCCAGGTTGGCCTCGACCGTGTCGAGGCCGCGATCCTGGAGCGTGTAGGCCTTGAGCTTGTTGAGCAGCCCGATGCCCCGGCCCTCCTGCCGCAGGTACAGGACCAGGCCGCACTCCTCCCCGACCATCCGCCGCAGCGCGACCTCGAGCTGGTCACGGCAGTCGCAGCGCAGCGACCCGAGCGCGTCCCCGGTGAGACACTCGGAGTGGACCCGTACCGGCACTGCCTCGCGACGCATCGGGTTGCCGTGCATGATCGCGATGTGGTCCTTGCCATCGCGGTTGTTCCAGAACCCCACCACCTGGAACCGCCCGAACCGGCTCGGCAGGTCGGCGATGGCGACGATCTTGACGCAGATGTGGTGCGCGCCGACCCCCGCGCAGTCGTGGTCGGCCTCCTCCTTCAGGATGCTGTCGATCTCGGCGTCGGTCAGTGACACGGAACGCTCCTCTCGTCGGTTCGCGCGGGCCCCCGCGTGAGCCTGCACCAGTCCGGGCCGTCGGTCCAGTCCGGCCCTCACCGCGCCAGGCGGTGGGTCTTGAGCGCCCCGGTGAGCAGGTCCCCGCCCATCGAGAGGTAGAGCGTCCCGTCCGTCACCGACAGGTCGAACGCCAGGCGCCGCTCGAGGCGGCCGGCCAGGGCGCCCACCAGTACCCGGTCCAGTCCGTAGAGCTCGAGCGCGGCCGCCCGGTGGATGCGCTCGCTGGCGAGCGCCCCCCAGTAGCGCTCGGCGTCGCGATGGGTGTACACCACCACCCGCGGCGCGGCCTTGCTGGCCCGGTGGAGCCGGGCGGCGTCCGGGGTGCCGACCTCGATCCAGTCCCGCATCGCGCCGGTCAGGTCACGCACCTCGAGGGCCGGCTGGTCGGGGTCGGCGAGCCCTTTCGAGAACGCCAACCCCTCGCGCTGCTCGAGGCAGAAGGCGAGCAGGCGGGCCACCAGGAACTCCTCGCTCTCGGAGGGGTGCCGGGCGAGGCGCAGCTCGAGCGACTCGTAGACGCCGCGATCGACGTGCGACAGTCCGACGTTGAATTGGTGGATCGTGGCGCCGAGAGCCAAGCGGAACCTCATCGCGGTCCGGGTGCGGGCGGCGTGATTCTGTCATAGTCGCCGGCCCGAGTGCCGGAACCGGGTCCGGAGGCCCCTCCCCATGCCGTTGTTGAGCCTCAACGAGGTGCGCGTCACCTTCGCCGGGCCGCCCCTGCTCGACTCGGTCAACCTCGCCATCGACGAGGGCGAGCGCGTGGGATTGCTGGGCCGCAACGGCGCGGGCAAGTCGACGCTCCTCAAGATCCTCGACGGCACGCTCACCCCCGACGCGGGCACCGTGGTGCGCCAGCCCGGGCTCCGCGTGGCGGGCCTCCAGCAGGCGATCCCGCTCGACCTCTCGGGCCGGGTGGGCGATGTCCTGCACGAGGTGTGTGGCGCCGCGCGCAGCGACGTGGCGTGGCAGATCGAGACCCGCATCGAGCAGGCCGCGCACGACCTCACGCTCGACCTGGACGCGGCGCTCGAGACCCTCTCCGCCGGCTCGCGCCGGCGCGTCCTGCTGGCGGCGGCCCTGGTGCGCGATCCCGACCTGCTGTTCCTCGACGAGCCCACCAACCACCTCGACCTCGAGGCCATCACGCACCTCGAGGAGGCGTTGCAGCGCCGCCGCGGGGCCCTCATCTTCGTCACGCACGACCGGCGCTTCCTGCGCACGCTCGCCACCCGCATCCTCGATCTCGACCGCGGCCGGCTGCGCAGCTATCCCACCTCCTACGACGCCTACCTGGCCCAGCGCGAGGACGCGCTGCGCGTCGAGGCCGACCAGGCGGCGCTCTTCGACAAACGGCTGGCGCAGGAGGAGGCCTGGGTGCGCCAGGGCATCAAGGCGCGGCGCACCCGCAACGAGGGGCGGGTGCGGGCGCTGGAGGCGTTGCGCCTCGAGCGTGCCGCGCGGCGCGACGAGGGGGCGCGCGTGAGCGCTCAGCTGCAGGACGCCGACCGCTCGGGCCGCAAGGTGCTGCGCTGCGAGGGCGTCGGCTACGCCTACGGGGACACGCCGATCGTGCGTGAGCTCACCACCACGATCCTGCGCGGCGACCGGATCGGCATCCTCGGCCCCAACGGCTGCGGCAAGACGACGCTGATCCGGCTGCTGGTGGGCGAGCTCGCGCCGCAGACGGGCACGGTGACGGCGGGCACGCGGCTCGAGGTGGCGCACTACCGGCAGCTCCACGAGGATCTCGACGAGACCCGGAGCGTGATCGCGAACGTCGGCGAAGGGCGCGAGACGGTGCCGGTGGGCGGCGGCGAGCGCCACATCGTCGGCTACCTGCGCGACTTCCTGTTCACGCCCGAGCAGATCCAGGGCCCGATCACCTGCCTCTCGGGCGGGGAGCGCAAGCGGCTCCAGCTGGCGAAGGTCCTGGCGCGGCCCTGCAATCTGCTGGTGCTGGACGAGCCCACCAACGATCTCGACCTCGAGACGCTCGAGCTGCTGGAGGAGCTTCTGATGAGCTTCGCGGGCACCCTGCTGGTGGTCTCGCACGACCGGGCGTTCCTGGACAACGTCGTCACCTCGACATTGGTCTGCGAAGGCGAGGGACGCTGGCGGCCCTACGTCGGCGGCTACGAGGACTGGCTGCGCCAGCGGCCCGCGGCCGCGCCCCCGCCCGCGCCCAAGCCGGCCCGGCCGAGAGCCGCACGGCCCGCGTCGACCGCCCGGCGGCTCGGCTATCAGGAGCGGCGCGAGCTCACCGCGTTGCCGAAGACGATCGAACGTCTCGAGGCGCAGCGCCAGGAGCTCTTCCACCGCATGGCGTCCCCGGAGCTCTACGCCGGCCCGGGGGCCGAGATCGCCAGGGCCAAGGAGCGGCTCGGAGCGCTCGAGGCGGAGATCCATCGCGCCTACGCGCGCTGGCTGGAGCTCGAGAACCTCGCGACCGAAGAATAGGGAAAACGCCGGGCGCCGCCATGGGGTATGGTTGCGCGTTCGGCCGCCCGACGCCGCGCCCCGCGGTGCCGGCGTCGTCGTGAGGCCAGGAGGTTGGATCTGACATCCGAGTCCGCGATCGACGTGCTCCCGGCCGAGTGGATCGACGCGATCCGAGCCAACGCCGAGCACTTCCCCTCGTACGTGCAGAGTCGGGGGCGCACGTACCTCGCCGAGGGGCGCGTGGGGCCCATCGCGGTCGATGGGAACCGGATCAGCGCCACCGTCCGGGGCGGCAGGAATTACCGGACGCTCTGGGCGTGGGACGGCGCCTCCGCCGACCCGCACTGCACCTGCCCGGTAGGTCCGATCTGCAAGCACGCCTTCGCCCTCGCCCAGGCCATCGACGCCGCGCGCCAGGACCGCGCCGCGAGCCGCGCCGACCTGGCCCGCGGGCGGCTGAGCGCGCGGCGCGCCGCCGAAGCCGGTCGCCAGCCGTTCCGCGGCGAGATCCCGCGCGGCGACTCGCCGCCGCCGGATCGCGTCCCCGCCGACCTGGCCCGCGACGTCGCGCAGTGGGCGCGCCGCCATGCCGAGTCCCCGACGCGGCTGGTGCGGGCTGTCTTCGGCCTCCGCCGCGACGAGACCGGGCACGCCGGCCTCTGGATGGAGGTACGGGTCACCACCCCGCGGCTGGCCGATGCCCCGCGCTCCACGCGCCACGTCCTCCAGCTCGCCGCCGATCTGCGCCGCGAGCCGCGATTGCTGGCGCCCCCGCACACGCGACTCCTGCGCGTGCTGGTCCGCACGCTGCCGCTCGCGCAGCCGCTCGAGGGCGGCACGCGCTTCGGCCTCAAGGCCAGCGCCATCAACCGGCTGCTCGACAGCTTCGCGGACTCGCCGCTCGCCACCTGGGCCGAAGGCGAGCCGGCGGCGGGCGGCTTGGGCGGCGACGCGGTGCCGGGAGCACGGCTGCGGCTGGGCGAGGCGGCGATCGACATCGTGCCGTCGTGTTCCGGCGAGGGGGCGGACATGCGCATCGCGCTCGCGGCCCGCTGGCCCGACGGCGGCATGCGCCCGCTCGACGAGGTCGTCTACCTGCCCTCGGACGACGAACTGCAGCCCAGCCTGGTGATGGCCGACGGCACGTTCTGGCGCGTGGCGGAGGAGCCGCCCGCCCATCTCATGTGGCGGTTCGCGACCACGGGCAGCCTCCAGGTCCCCGAGACCGGGCGGGCGCGCTTCCTGGGCCTGCTGGCGTCGAGCTTCGCCAGCGTGGCCGATGCGCTGTCCCCGCACATCCGCGTCCACCCCACCCGTCCGGTGATCACGCTCGACCTGGACCCGGACGACTGGCTGCAGGTGCGGATGTTCGCGCACACCGGCGACGACACGTGGCGGCCCGGCGTCGCCGCCCAAGGCGTGGTGAGCTTCGAGCTGGATGCCGAGGGGCAATGGCTCACGCCGGCCCCGGCCGCGGACGGCGCCGTCCCCAAGGAGGCGCTGGCCGCGATCGGCGGCCGCGACGACGACGACGCCACGGACGCCGCCCCGGCGACGTCGCCCGCCTCCCGGACCGGACCGGGCGCATCGCCACCGGTCTGGATCGAGATGCCCGACGCGGCACGGGTGGAGCCGGCGCGGCGCTGGCTGGGCACGCTCCCGCTGGTGCGGCGCAAGCGGCGCCCGGCAGGCGGCGTCCCGTCCGATCCGGCCCCGCCCGGAGGCGACGCATGGATCCGCCTCGGCGCGCGCAGCCTCGAGGCCTTCGCCGAGGCGTGGGAGCAGCGCCCGCACGGCGTGCTCTACCTCGGCAACGCGCGCATGCGCCAGCTGCTCGCCGAAGAGCGTGGGGTCCGCCCGCGCGTGACGGTGACGGCCAGCGGTGTCGACTGGTTCACGGTCTCCGCCGAATGGCAGGCCGAAGGCCGGGCGCTCACCGAGGAGGAGCTGGCGAAGCTCCGGGCCGCCCGGACCCGGTTCGTGCGGCTCGCCTCCGGCTGGGTGCGGCGCGACTGGGTCGAGACCTTCGACGCCACGGCGGCGATGCTCGCCGACCTGGGGATCGAGGCCGGCGCGGGCGGGCAGCGCCTGTCGGTGGCGGCGCTGAGCCAGGCCCAGCCCGAGAGCCTCGCGGCCCTGGAAGCGCTCGGCGGCGATCCCGCCACGCTCCGCGAGCTGGAGCGGCTGCGCGAGCAGGTGCGCGCCTTCGCGGGGCCGCCGCGCGTGCCGGTCTCGCCGAGCCTCGAGACCATCCTGCGGCCCTACCAGCGCGACGGCCTCGACTTCCTCGCGTTCGTGACCGGCCTGGGCCTGGGCGCCATCCTCGCGGACGACATGGGGCTCGGCAAGACGGTCCAGGCCCTGGCGTGGATCGAGTGGCTGCGCGGGCGCGATCCCAAGGGCGGCCCCACGCTGGTCGTGTGCCCGGCCTCGGTGGTCTACAACTGGCAGCGCGAGGCCGCGCGGTTCACGCCCGGCCTGCGCGTGCTGGCGCTCGTGAGCGGCGAGGAGCGCCACACGCTGCGGCACGAGGCGCCCCACCACGACGTGGTGATCACCACCTACGCCCTGCTGCGGCGGGATCTCGAGCGCTGGCGGTCGCTGCCGCTGCGCGCCGCGATCCTCGACGAGGCCCAGAACATCAAGAACCCGGGGGCGGCGGTGAGCCGCGCGGTGCTCGAGCTGAACGCGCGGCACCGCCTCGCCCTCACCGGGACGCCGATCGAGAATCGCGCCCTCGATCTGTGGAGCATCATGCAGTTCGTCAATCCCGGCTACCTCGGCCGCCGCGGCCCGTTCGCCCGGCGCTACGACCGTCCCGACGGCCCGCCCCACGTCCGGCGGCTGCTCGCGGCCCGGCTGCGGCCGGTCATGGTGCGGCGGCTCAAGGAACAGGTGGCGCCGGAGCTGCCCGACCGCATCGAGGAGCGCCGCGCGTGCGAGCTCACCCCCGGCCAGCGCAAGCTCTACCTGGCCGAGCTGATGCGCGGGCGCGCGGTGGTCGAGCGGCTCAAGGCGTCGCCCGACGGCGTCATGGGTCACAAGTTCGAGGTCCTGACCGCGCTCACCCGCCTGCGGCAGGTGTGCTGCCATCCCGCGCTGGTGGGCGGACGCGACGGCCTCGGGTCCGGGAAGTTCGACGCCGTGTTCGAGATCTTGGAGCCCTTGCTCGCCGAGGGGCGCAAGGTCCTGCTGTTCTCGCAGTTCGTGGAGTGCCTCAAGCTGCTCGCGGCCGAGATGAAGGCGCGCGGGATCCGCTATCACAAGCTGACCGGCGCGACCACCCAGCGCGAGGCGGTCGTCACCGCCTTCGAGGCCGACCCCGACCCGTGCGTGTTCCTGATCTCGCTCAAGGCCGGCGGGGCG
This sequence comes from Candidatus Eiseniibacteriota bacterium, assembly GCA_005893365.1. Classification (GTDB taxonomy): domain Bacteria; phylum Eisenbacteria; class RBG-16-71-46; order RBG-16-71-46; family RBG-16-71-46; genus WS-11. The sequence continues at coordinate 681 of VBPB01000083.1, read as the reverse complement.
GGGCTCAACCTGACCGCGGCGAGCTACGTGGTGCTGTTCGATCCCTGGTGGAACCCGGCGGTCGAGGCCCAGGCCATCGATCGCGCCCATCGCATCGGGCAGACCCGCACGGTGATCGCCTACCGCATGCTCGCGGTCGGGACCATCGAGGAGAAGATCTGGGAGCTGCAGCAGCGCAAGGCGGCGCTGGTGGCGGACGTGTTGGGCGAGGACGGCTTCGCGCGCGCGCTCACGCCGAAGGACCTGGACTACCTGCTGGGATGACCGCGCTCCGTAACTGACGTGTTCCCGGTCCCATAGGCGTTCGGCGTGAAGTTTAAGGTGAAGATCGTTAACCGTTCGCGTCGCGCCCGACTCGGCGAGATCGCGACGCTCTTCCTCACGCTGGGGACCACCGCCTACGGCGGCCCGGCGGCCCACATCGCCCTGATGGAGCATGAGGTCGTGCGACGCCGCGGCTGGCTCTCGCGCGAGGAGTTCCTCGACCTGCTGGCCGCGACCAACCTGATCCCGGGGCCCAACTCGACCGAGCTCGCCATCCACGTGGGCCAGCGGCGGGCCGGCGGACCGGGACTGCTCGTCGCCGGCGCCTGCTTCATCCTGCCCGCCGCGCTGCTCACCCTGCTCGCGGCGTGGGCGTACGTCCGGTTCGGCTCGCTGCCGCCGCTGGCGCACGTGCTC
>VBPB01000358.1:7071-7470 GCA_005893365.1 Candidatus Eiseniibacteriota bacterium | reverse complement strand
GATGGCATCTGCGTTCAGGTCGCCGATCGCCACGGACCGGGGTTGGGCACCGGTGTCGAACGACATGAAGGGGGCCGTGAACATGGGGGCCGCAGCCGCACGAGGAGCGCTGGTCACCACCGCGATCGCAAGCGCCAAACCCGCCATGCGTCGGGGCAGGAGAGCAAGTGTCGCCATGGGCTGCCTCCACCGGATAGAGGGCGCGCGGCGTGCAGGCATGGCGAGGGGCCCGCGGAACCAAAGCATCAGTCTACGCCTTCCGGGCGTTGAGTACGAGTTCGCCCCGCTCCAGGGCCGAAACCTCTGGCGTCTCGGGCCACTTGCGGCCGGCGAAGATGCGCACCTGCATGGCCCGCCGCATCGTCCGCCCCCGCAGCGTGCTCGAAGTGTGCTCGAACC
>VBPB01000358.1:0-7054 GCA_005893365.1 Candidatus Eiseniibacteriota bacterium | reverse complement strand
CCATCATCGGTTCGGCGGATGATGGCCAATGGTGGCCAGTTGTACCCGATGGTGCCCGATGGTCTCGCCCCGGGTCGGGCACTCAAAGTCCCGTGAGGCTCAAACCTCGTGCGGGTTCGACCCCCGCCTCCGGCACCATGTTGCAAGCGGTTAGGCGGTTGGCGCATCTCGCGCGGCACCCCTCCCAACCGAAATTGTGCTCGTTCTGTGCTCGTTCCCGTTCTGAGCCACTCCGATGCGCTGGCGCGCGATAGGCCGGGGGACTGATGGAGCACCGTCAGCCTAGGCTGCAGTTCGTTGGCACGGTCTCTGCCGTCGTGCTTGCCGTCACGGTGGGTTGCGCACCGCACGACACGTACATCCGCGCGAGAGTTGGGGACCAGCCGATGAGCAGCTTTTCAAGCCCGCTGGCTCAGTTGGGACTCGTGGACGGCAACTTCGACATCCAGGGATTCCACCTGATCCGCCCACAGACGGAGGAGTTGCTCTTCGTGAGCTTCCCGGACCCGCGCACAGAGCGGCGTTGGCGTCTCCGCGGAGCGGGTCGCGGAGCCTGGGCGGCCTACTTTGTCCGTGAGACCCCGACAGACAACATCGAGTCCTATCACACCGTGGAGAGCCTGGGAGGCACTGTGGCGATCACGCGCTTCGATCCCAAGCGACACATCGTCGAGGGCACGTTTGAGTTCGATGGGGCCCTCGCCCGGCGCCGAGGCCCGCGCCACAGCCCAGACACGCTACACGTGCGCAGTGGGGCCTTCCGTGTCCGATACGACGTGGTCCCTGCAGAAGCGCACGACCACCGCGGACGCGATTGATGGCTGTGTACACGCCGATCGCCGCGGCCTCGCTTCCTCCGATCGAGTAGCTGGACAGCGACACGGTGACCCTTGCATCCATGGGCCGCAGATGTACCCTGCCCCGCGCGAGGGGCCTGGCCTCCGATCCTTGGGCTGCTCCGGACGTGCCAGCGGTTCTGCAACGACGGGCCGCGCCCGTCTCCTCGCCTTCGCTTGCACGCCCCGTCGTGTTCGGCGGTCAACCCGCAGAAGAGGAGAGACCATGAACCCCCAGGCTGCAGCCGTGATGACGGCCCGGCGCCCGCTGTGGCTCGCGCTCCTGGCGATCGGTCTTCTGACCGCCAACGCGGCATGGTGTCAGGACAGCACGGAGGTGGTGAAGGGACTACTCCAGGATGTCCGCGACCCTGATTCTGAGAAGGCGTCGGCCGCGGCCCAGGACCTGGCGGCGTATCCGCAGCAACGATCGCAGATCATCCCGGCACTCATCGAAGTCCTTCGGACGGGTCAGTGGGACAGGTGCAACGGCGATATGAGGGAGCAAATCGCTTGGACCCTCGAGAAGCTCAACGCGCGTGAAGCTGTCCTCCCACTGCTCGACTTGGCCAAGAGCGGACGGCCAATCGAACACGAGTGCGCGGAGTGAGGCTGTTGCCGGCTGGCCGTGACGCCAGCCTCGGAGCTGGAAGGACGTCCGTTCGATCCGTTCTGCGAGAACAGCGTGCTCGCCGCCATCCACGACCTCGCGGACTACACCCACTCCAAGGCGATGTCGGAGGCGGTCACCGAAGGCAAGTGGAAGCCTGAGCTGCTGATCACCCTGGGCAAGGTCGGCCTGCCCCGGTACGCCCACTTCATCGCGCGTCACCGGAATGATTCCGACGCGGTGGTGAGGCAGGCCGTAGCCGTGGGTCTCGGCCTCATCGATAACGATGCGATCACGATACCGGTGCTGGTCGAGCTCCTCAGCCAGGGTGATGCCAAGAAGGACTTCGACGTGCGCTGGGAGTCCGCGCATTCGTTGCAGGCAATCGCCGCTCGCAAGGGCCTCGCGAGCGTCCAGGGACGGCTCCAACGCCTACTCGAAGACCCCGACTCGATGACCGCAGTGCTGGCCGGCGGCGTCCTGGCCTCAGCTGGTGATCCACGCGGGGTAGCGACACTCCGGACCCTCGCCGGACATCGGAACGCGAAGATCCGGCAGGAGGCGCTGCTGTGGCTAGCCAGCGTACGGGATCGCCGACTGAAGGACGTTGCGGAGCACCGGCTCAGGGACGAGAGCCTGGCGGTGCGTGCCTGCGCGATCTACATGCTGGGCATGCTCGGGGACTCCACGCTTATCCCCGAACTCGAGCAGGCCGCACGGGAAGCCATCGAGTACGAGAAGGAGCTGCGGGCGAAGACCGGCGCGACCGATGAGCGGTACGGTCTCTACGCATTTGATCCGCGCGAGACGCTTGAGGAGGCGATCGGCCTGGCGCGAAAGGGGACCGGAAAGTGAGATCGTTCGCCTGGTTCGTGCTTGAGCCAGTGCGCTAACTCCGCGCGGTACCTAACCAACTGGCCGCTGGGCGGGAAGGGCTGACCTGGGGGCTTCCCCCCCGTGCCGCGGCGGCCGCAGCTCGCTTGGATCCAGCGGCCTGAGCGCCGCGACCTTCCGCACGCCCTCGGCGAGATCCGCTTCCGAGACGATCGCGTAGCGCCGGCAGATGCTCTCGGTCTTGTGGCCCGAGAGCATCATCGCCACCGAGCGCGACACCCCGGCCCGTTCGAAGTTGCGCACCGCCGTGCGCCGCAGGTCGTGGATGAAGCGCCCGGGCACGCACGCCCGCTTGCAGGCCTCCCGCCACGCCCCGTGGAGGCACCGGATCGGCTTCCCCGCGCTCCAGGGCCGAGGTGTGCTCCCGCTGGCCGCGCAACAGCGCCTCCAACCTCGGCCAGGCGGAGATCGGGAACATCCGGCCCTCGTCGTTCTTGGTGGTGCCGGGCTCCAGTCGCACCGTGCCCGCGTCCAGGTCGACCTGCCGCCACTGGAGCGGCCGCGCCTCGCCGATCCGCCAGCCGGTGAGCGCCACGAACTCAATCAGGACTCGCAGGTCGGCCGGCAGCTGGTCCAGCACCGCCGTGAGCTGCGCCGCCTCGAAGAACCCCGAGCGCGTGTTGCGGACCTCGATCGAGGGGAAGTGCGGCCGATGGGGCACCTTCCCGGCCCGCTCCCCGAGCGTGAACATGCGGCCCAGGGCGGCCAGTTCGGCCCGGATGGTGGCAGGCTTGGCCACCGGCAACCGGGAGGCGATGTAGGCGGAGACCCGGTCCGGGGTGATCTCCACCGCCCGCGCCCGGCCGAAGCAGCCCTTCAGGTGCTTGACCGCCCGCTGCACCCGGTCGAGCGACTTCCTGCCGTTGACCCGGTAATCGTCGAAGATCATCTGGGCGAGGTCGTCGAGGGTCGTGCGCTCGGCGGCCGGACCGAGCCGCCCCTGCCCGATCTCGCCCAGGCGGCGCTTGAGGAGCTTCGCCGCGGCGGAGGGCTTGGGAGACCCCGTCGACTCGCGGATCAACCGCCCGTGGTCGTAGTATTGGATCCAGTAGGTGCTGCGCCGCCGGTAGGCCCGACCCAGGCCGCGGGGGCCACGGACCCGCTGCTCCGGCTTGGCCAACTGCACCACCTGGGTCACGATCCGCTCCTCCCCTGCCGCCTGCACCTGTGGACGGTCCATGTCTTACCTTGGGTGCGCGCCTGAGTCATAGCGCCTTGTTGTCAGCCAGCGAGCGAGCCCGGAGCACGAGAATCGAAGCGTCTTCCGGCCCAGTTTGCGGGCAAACGGGAGCGTTGCGGCTTGCCGGTAGGGCCACCGCGGCGACACCCGCAGCATCGCCGCCGCCTCGTCGACCGTCAGCAGGTCGGCCTCGCTCCAGGCGGGCGGCGGGGCAGCGAGGGCCGGGGCCGGCGGCACGTGGTGCGCCTGGCCGACAACCGCCTCGAGCTCGGTCATGAGGCGCCGCTCCTGATCGGGCGTGAGCGCGGCCAACTTCGATGGGTCGGCGAGCAATTCGGCTACACCGAACCATCCACCACTTGTTAGGCCGAAACCAAGATCGGGCTTGAAGTGATCACGAAGATTCAGGACATCAAGGGGCTTCTCGCCCGAGGCCGAATCGAACCCGATGCCGTATTCCCAGAGCTCAGGAGGCTGGCAGCGAGCGACCAGTGGCAAACGCGCGAAGTGGCTGCCACGGCACTCGTCGAGATCGGCAAGCGCCATCCGGCCGCGGTCCTTCAGGCGGCGCGCCGGTGGGCCAGGGACCGTGACGCGAATGTCCGGCGCGCGGCGAGTGAGGGCCTGCGGGGCATGGTCAAGGTAGATCCCGAAGCCGTCCGGCCCGTGCTCGAAACGCTTCATGCCGATCCCGAGTTGTACGTCAAGAAGTCCGTCGCCAACGTGCTTCGGAACGCAAGCGGCAAGCATCCCGATTTCGTGCTCAGCATTTGTCGGCAGTGGGCGCGTTCGAGTGACCCGCACACCAAGTGGATCGTGAAGGATGGCTTGCGAAAACTCAAGGGTTCACGTCCCCGCGACGTGGCAGCGGTCTTGGGGTCACTAGACCGTTCGGCCTGACAAAACGAATAGAGCCGACGCGCGAATCTCCGCCAGTGCGGCGACCTCCGCGGCAACCGGAACGGAATTCTCGCTGGCGGCGGGCCGGGGCGACGGAGCTGACGTCCTACTGGAGACCTCTATCCTCCTCCACCAAGGAATGTCTTCCGGATCGACGTCTCGACGGCGGACATCGCGGCTTTCAGCTCGGCACGCTTCCGCTTCATCTCGTGAGGGGCATCAGCTTCCCTAGCCAGCGCTTCGGCGCAGCGTTCTCTCAGGGGCAGACCATCGTCGCGCTCCCCCAACCGCGCCAGCAACTCCTTCACCCGTCGAATCCGCTTCAACGCCTCTGCGATCTCGTCCGCGGCCCGGACGACACTCACCGCGCCGCTCCGCACGTCCTCCAGTAGCCGGCACTCGAAGCTTCGACAACACTTCGGGCGATGCGCGTAGATGCCGCACCGTCTCCCCTGCAACGCGGCGCACGGCTGCAACAGCAGATCGCCGTCGGCTTGATTGTCATCGATCTCCAGCCCCATGATCTCGAGCCGCGTCGCCTCCCCCGGGCCGACCAGCTCGACGTCGCCAAACAAGGAGCCATCGCAACACAGCCCGCACCGCGTGCACAGGGTGTCCGTTAGGCTCGGTTTCATGCGGGGAGAATGGCGGATTGTGCCGCCCGATGAAAGGGCTGTGAACTCTTGGCTCAATCAGAGCCTCGATATGCGTACATGACGCCATCTGCGGCAGCCGGAACAGGGATTCCGCCGGCGCGCGGGGCTGACTCGCACACCACAGCCGAGGGCTTCCAGCGGCAGGAAGTACGGCGAATGCGTGGACACAATGACCTGCCGCTCGGTCGAGTAGTCAAGAAGGCCGTCCTTCGCTTCGATCTACGAACACCACGGACTACAGTCAACGGTAGATGATCTTCAGGGCGCCCCAGGAACGGCTGAGTACAGGCGTGACGGCATATTCCCAGAAGTCGGTGGGGGTGGTCTTGGATGATGCGTTGCCGAACGGGGTGAGGCCGAGCACGTCGCAGATGGTCCGCACGACGGTGTAGTGGTCGATCGTGGTCGAGCAGACGTAGTTGGACTTCACCGTCCGCCCCGCGAACACAGTGAGGATGTGGTTCCCGCTGCTCCTGTCGTCCTCGTCCCAGGTCAGGATCACGAGCCCAAGCGGCCCCACCGCCGAGATCATCGCCGGCATGTTGTTCGCCAACCACGTGTCGCCGGTGCTGGTCGAGCAGTCGTGCATGTCGTTGCACATGTTCGGGACCACAAACGACAGGGCTGGCAGCCTGCCGGCTGCGATGTCGCCCCTGAACTGAGCGTAGGGACACTCGCGCGAATGGGCGAGGTTCGTGAAGTCGGGGCAGGGGTGGTGCTTGCGCTTGTAGAGGTTGTCCGGGCTGGAGCAGGCCGTGCTCCCGACCGAGGTCAGGTTCTCGCAGTACGACTTCCACGTCAGCCCGGCCGCCTCGCACGACTGCCCCAGGTTCTCGGCCGAGAACGGCGATCCTGACGGCGGACAGCTGTCGTCGGTGAGCCCGAGCGTGCTGGCCGCCCACAGCGCCAGGTAGTTCGGTTCGGACGGGTGGGCCACTGCGTACGATTGCGAGAACGATGTGTAACTGCGGATCAGACTCGAGATGTAGGGAAGGGTGCTGACCTGGCTGTAGCCGTGGTTCTCCATCACCACGATGATCACGTGGTCCAGCGGAGGCACCACCACGGCCGTTAGGGGCGCCGGCGTCGCGGTGGGCGTCTGCAGGGTGTCACTCGATCGCACGGAAGCGGCGTCGGTGAAGATTCTGTGAATTTCGTCGGTGGCTGGGGCGGGACTTGCGAGGACGAGGCTCGCGAGAATGCATGTGGTCCCCACCCATGCGTGGCGCGCATGGCGTTCCAAGGGCGGATTTCCTTTCCTCGGCCTGGTGGGGCCGCCGGCGTTCCCGAGGGGTGGTCGAAAGCCACGACGCGGACATGGCGCCGCGTCTCGGCGCAATGGGGGATCGACCTGCCGGGGTTCCGGCGGCCCGTTGCGATGAACGAGCGGCCTGCCCTCTCCACCAGAGGCGACACCATCGCAGGGGACAAACTGCTCGACGCCCCTGTTATCGGTCTGGCGACCGTTGGGGTTGAATCACCCGGTGGGGCGTCGGGGAACTACCTGACGGCTGACTCGGGACTTTACCCTAGTGTCCCGCCCGGCCAAGTCAATTTGGCGCAAATGCCATCCGACGGCTGATCGCGGAAGTCGTGGAGCCATGACTGGAAGCACGCTCGTCGCCCGTCAGTCTCCCAGCACGACCAGCCTTCGCGTGTCGGTGCTCCCAACGGCGCTCAGGCGAATCAAGTAGATGCCGGGGCGAAGTCGGCGCGACGCGATGGACGTGCTCCAGACGACGGCGCCTCGACCGGCTGGGCGCTCCGCGTCAAGGATGTTCTCGACCGCTCGCCCGTGCAGGTCGAAGAGCGTCACTTCGACGTGGCCCGAGCGAGGGATGACGTACTCGATGGAGAGCCGCCCGCGTGCCGGAACGGGGCTCAGGGCCGTGACCCGCGGGCGGGAGCCGACGCCGCCCGCTCCCCCATCGACGGCGGTCACATCGACGATGGTGAAGAGGCCCGCGCTCTGCGCGCG
>VBPB01000366.1 GCA_005893365.1 Candidatus Eiseniibacteriota bacterium | reverse complement strand
GTGCTGGTGGGTGGCGGCGAGATCGTGGCGCACGGCGCGCCCGAGCAGATCTTCCGCGACCCGGCCGTGCTGCGGAACAGCAACATCGAGCCGCCGGTGCTGGCCGAGCTGTTCGAGCGCCTCGAGGAATCGGGCGTGACCCTGGGCCGGCCGCTCTCGGTGAAGGAGGCCGCCCAGGCCATCGTCGAGTGGGGCGAGCGTCAGGCGCGGGTCTCGCGCCCGGCGCCGATGCCCCCCCGGCCGTCGCCGGCCGACACGCGTCCCGCCGCGCCGCCGGGGGCGGCCGCACCCGGCGCCGGCCGCGCGGGCCCGGCGCCCGAGCTGCCCCTCGTCGTCGATGGCGACGAGCCCGACCAGCGCGCCCCCGCGCCACCCCGGCCGCCGGTGGCCCCCGGGACGCCGCGCGAGCCGTCGTGAGCGGCGACCTGTTCGGCCACGCCCCGGCCAGCAATGCCGAGGCGCCGCTCGCCGACCGGATGCGGCCGCGGAGCTTCGAGGAGCTGGTGGGGCAGGAGCCGCTGCTCGAGCCCGGCTCGCCGCTGGCGTTGATGCGCGAGGGCAAGCACCTCTCCTCGATCATCCTCTGGGGGCCGCCCGGCAGCGGCAAGACCACCATCGCCCGGCTCATCGCCGGGGCCGCGCAGGCGCCCTTCGTCGCGCACAGCGCGGTGCTCGCCGGGGTCAAGGAGGTCAAGGAGGCGATGGAGCGGGCCGCGCTCGAGCGCAAGCGGAGCGGCCGGCCGACCGTGCTGTTCCTGGACGAGATCCACCGCTTCAACCGGGCCCAGCAGGACGCCTTCCTCTCGCACGTCGAGCGCGGCGACATCATCCTGGTCGGCGCCACCACCGAGAACCCCTCGTTCGAGGTGAACGCGGCCCTCCTCTCGCGCGCCCGCGTGCTGGTGCTCCGCGAGCTCACCCAGGCCGATCTCAAGGTGCTCATCGAGCGCGCCGCACGCGACCCGCGCGGCCTGGCCGGCAAGGTCACGCTCGAGCCCGACGCGCTGGAAGCCCTCGCCGCCGCGGCCGACGGGGACGCGCGCCGCGCGCTCACCGCCCTCGAGATCGCCGCCGCCGGCAGCCAGGCCGGGCACGTCACCGTCGAGGACGCGCGCCGGGCGCTGGCGCGCAAGCACCTGCGCTACGACAAGGCGGGCGAGGAGCACTTCAACCTCATCTCCGCGCTCCACAAGTCGCTGCGCGACTCGGACCCGCACGCCGGGCTCTATTGGCTGGCGCGCATGTTGGCGGCGGGCGAGGACCCGCTCTACGTGGCGCGGCGGCTGGTGCGCTTCGCCAGCGAGGACGTGGGCAACGCCGACCCGCAGGCGCTGCCGCTGGCGGTTGCCGCGTTCCAGGCCTACCACCAGCTCGGCACCCCCGAGGGCGAGCTGGCGCTCGCCCAATGCTGCGTCTACCTGGCGACCGCCCCCAAGAGCAACGCCGTCTACCAGGGAATGGGCAAGGCGATGGCCGAGGTCGAGCAGAGCGGCAGCCTGCCGCCCCCGCTGGTCATCCGCAACGCCCCCACACGGCTGATGAAGGACATCGGTTACGGCGCCGGCTACAAGTACGCCCACGCCGAGCCGGGCCGCATCGCCGACCAGCAGCACCTGCCCGACGAGCTCCAGGGCCGGCGCTTCTACGAGCCGACGGGTGAGGGCTTCGAGGCCGAGATCGCCAAGCGGATGAAGGCGTGGGAGACGCTGGTGGAGGGGAAGCGGAAGGGTGGGTAGTGAGCGAATGTGCGGCCCCCGTTCCGCTGTCCCAGACTGCCCATCCGTGCATTACTTCACAACGAGATTGCAGAACGCTCATCGAAGACCACGCCCCGAAACGATATCCTGCTACGGTGCCTCACGGTTCCATGACGGCATAGATGATGCCCCGGTGTACAGGCGCTTTGGGTCGGGGCGACCACTGGCGCCAATGGTGCCATCTGGGCGAAGGTATCTATGAGCCATCGCGAGCAGGTTGTTGTTCTTGTCGCGATAGGTGACTAGTTGCGAACGGGTACAATAAGGCTGGCCTGAGCGAGTTGGCGAGGGGTGCCCGCTCTTGACCACACCAAGCCGCAACTCACCCCGGTCGGCACGTTCCTGATAGCGTCCCTCGTTGAACATCTCA
>VBPB01000082.1 GCA_005893365.1 Candidatus Eiseniibacteriota bacterium | reverse complement strand
CGCTGGCGAGGATCGTCTGTCGCCTGGACGGCGACCGGCCCGCCGTGGTGTTCCGCGATGCCGCGGAGGCGGCGCGCTGGCAGCTCGTCTCGTTCCGCATCCCGCCGCATCACGTCGCCGCGGTGGCGGTGCGCCGCGGGCCCCGGTCGGGGCAGCACCTCGACCCCGGGGTCGAGGCCGCGTGAAGGTGGCGCCCGCCCTACCCGGTCTCCTCGAGACCCCGGCCGATCCGGAAGACGTGGCCGTCGGGATGACGCACGTGCATCTCGCGCACGTTCCAGGGCATGTCGGTCGGGGGCCAGGTCACCTCGAGACCCTGCTCGAGACAGTGCCGGTGCACCGCGTCGACGTCCTCCACCCAGATGCTCATCCAAACGCCCCGGTCCTGCCGCTCCTCGCCGGTGTTGCCGAACGTCTGGGCGACCGAGCTGCGTCCGCGGCCGCCCTGGCCGTTCTCGCACAGGAAGATCTCGCACGTCCCCGAGCACACGCCACCGAACGTGGGTGGATCGCCCCAGTCCCAGCCCTTGATCCAGCCCAGCTTCTCGAACCAGGCGAAGCTGGCCTGGAGGTTCGAGACGTTGAGGATTGGCGTGATGCCCTTGGCGATCATCTGCGTTTCCTCCGCAGGGGGAAGGTCGACCGGCCGCCGCCGCGGCGCCGCACCAGGATACTCTCACCGGTCATGGTGGCGAATCGCACGGCGATCGCCCGGGACTGCAATGAGAGGGCGCGACGTCGGCCCGAGACCGATCACCCCGACGCGCGCCTAAGCCGAGCCGTGAGGCGGGTCTCCTTCGGCCGCGCGTCGCGGGCGGGCCGGCGCGGTCCTTGCGCTGAACCTGGAGCAGGGCGGCCGGTGGGTCCGGTCGCCTCGCTCCGGAGTCGAACGATGAAACCAAGCGTCCTCTTCAGCGCCTACGCCGCGGCGGCGCTGATCATCTGTGCCAACTTCCTCGCGATCCCAGGCTTCTGGATCACGCTCTATGGGGCCCGGGCGGACGCCCAGGCGGTCTTCCTCTATCGCCTGATCGCCGCGCTCTTCGGCGGCATCGCCGCCTTGTCGTGGGCGGCGCGGGGCGAGGCGTCCTCATCCGGGCGCGAGGCGATCGCGAGGGGGCTGGTCGTCGTCAACGGGCTGGCGGCCGTGGTCGGCGTGGTGGGGGCGGTGTCCGGCGTCTACAACCAGTTCGCCTGGGGTGCGGCGGGCATGTTCGCGCTGTTCACGCTCGGGTTCGCGCTCAGGTCGCCGGAGCCGAGGCCGGCGGTCGAGTCCGCCTGATCGTCAGCCCTCGCGGAACAGGTCGGTCGAGAGGTACTTGGCGCCGGAATCCACGATGAGGGTCGCCACCGTCGCGGCGGGGCCGAGCCGCGCGGCCACGCGCAGGGCCGCGACCACGTTGGCGCCCGTCGACGTCCCCGCGAAGATGCCTTCCTCGCGCGCCAGCCGGCGCGCCATCGCCTTGGCCTCGTCGGTCGTGACCGCGAGGATCTCGTCGACCTGGTCGGGGTGCCACAAGGGCGGGACGAAGCCGAGCCCGATGCCCTCGATGCGATGCGACCCCGAGGGTCCGCCCGAGAGCACGGCCGACTCGGCCGGCTCGACCGCGATGACCGCGAGCGACGGCCGATGGGCTCTCAGGGCGTGCGCGGTGCCGTGGATCGAGTGCGCCGAGCCGACCACCTGCACGAAAGCGTCGATCGCGCCACCGGTCTGGGTCCACAACTCCTCGCCGAGGGCGTGATACCCGGTGGCGGCATCGCGGTTGTTGAGCTGGTCGGTCCAGAACACGCCGGGGCGGGCGCTGATCTCGCGCGCGGTCGCGATCAGCGCCTGGATGAGCGCGGCGGTGATCCGCCCCTGCTCGCTCGGCACGAGGGTGAGCCGGGCCCCCAGGGCGCTCATCGTCCGGCGCTTCTCCTCGCTGAAGGCATCCGAGGTGACGATCTCGAGGCCGTAGCCGCGCGCCGCGCACACGAGCGCGAGCGACACGCCGGTGCTGCCGCCGGTGTACTCGACCACCGTGCCGCCGGGCGCGAGGCTCCCGCCGGCCGCGGCGGCCTCGATGGCCGCGCGCGCCATGCGGTCCTTCATGCTGCCGGTGGGATTGGCCGACTCGAGCTTCGCGACCACGCGGGCCGAGCCCTTAGGCACGACCCGCTGGAGGCGAACGAGCGGCGTGTTGCCGATCGCGGCGAGCACATCGGATGCGGCGGGTGAGGGGGCGCGTGGCCGGGCGACGTGGCCGGTTTCCGCAGGGCCCGCGTGATGGCCCGCGACCTGGGCCCTGAGCGCCGCGAGCTCCTCGGCGGGGTAGAGACCGTGGCTGACGATCTGACCGCGGCCCGGCGGCGTCAGGGCGATCATCAGCCCGCGCTCGAGCAGGGCATCGACGATGGGCTTGAGGGCCGCGAGGTCGGCGATGGGCTCCATGCGGGCCGCGCGGGCGCGCAACTCCCCGAGCGCCTGGGCGCCCCGGAGCATCAGCTCGGCCAGCACCGCCAGCTCGGCCTTGCTGACACCCAGCCACTCGTAGGCGTGATGCTTGTACTTGGCGGCCCGGCCGAGCCAGTCGATCTCGCTCACCGCGCCCAGCGTGCGCAGCTCGTCGAGCGCCTTCTCGACGCCGAAGTCGTCGTAGGCGGTGACCGGGTCGCGGTTGTTCTTCTGGTTGCAGCCGGTGACGATCGCGTTGACCGTCATCGGATAAGCGGCCGGCGTGGTCTTGGCCTTCTCGATCAGCACCCCGAGCACCCGCCGCTGGCGCGCGTCGAGCGGCTTCCAGGCGGGCGCGGGGCGGGGGTTGCGCTCAGGCGTATCGCTCACGTCCCTCACTCTACACCCGCGACGCCGAGCGAGTCCGCCAGGGCCGAGAGCGCCTCGAGCGTGAACGCCGCGCGCTCCCGGGCCCCGCGCAGCAGCGTCACCGCCCGAGACCGTTCCCCATTGCGGAGCAGGATCCGCGCCGCGTGGTAGAGCGCCTGCTGGTCTCCGGGTTGCAGCGCGAGCGTGCGCTCGAAGCTCGGCATCGCGGCGGCGAAGTCGCCCAGGTCGTAGTAGGCTGCGCCCAAGCTCTCCACGAACTCGGCATTCGCGGGCTCGGCCGCCACGGCGGCGCGCAGCAGCGGGAGGGCTTCGCCGGCGCGACCCAGCTTCACCAGCGACCGTCCGAGCTGGCCCCGCTCCCAGGCGGTGTCGCTGCCGAGCGCGATCGCGCGCCGGCACGCCGCCGCGGCCCGCGCGTAGTCGCCGAGCGCCAGGTTCGCCTGCGCCTGCCAGCGCGCGACCAGGGGGTCACGCGGGCTCGCCTGCTCCGCGGCGGCGAGCGGGGCGAGCGCCTCGCGCGCGCGGCCCAGGTTGATGAGATTGCCCGCGAGCGCGAACCGGGCCCGGTTGGACGCGTTGGGCATCGCGGCGTAGTGCTCGCTCGCGGTCACCAGCGCCGAGTCCAGGACGCCGTCGCTGGCCACCTCGCCGGTGAAGCGGAACAGGACGAAGGCGTGGTCCAGGGTGGGGGCGCTCGACTGTAAGAGCGCCAGCCCGGGGATGGGCTGGGTGGCATAGGCCAGCGGCTCGAACTGCGGGCGCGTGCCGAGCTCGATGGGCGAGAGGAAGAGCACGTCCACGCGCTCGGCGCGCGCCGCCGCCAGCAGGTTGCTGAGCCCGGTGGCATTGGGCATCGGGACGTAGTCCATGCCGGCGAAGTAGGCCACGTTCGGCTTGCGCGCGAAGATGCGCCCGCTGATCCCATGGGCGCGCAGCCACACCCCCGCCGCGCGCGTCTCGGTGGGGGCCTCCGCCAGGGCTAAGCGCGTGTCGCGGATCGCCCCGAGCGACGACACCATCGCCAGCGTGGCCAGGAGCGCCACGCGCCCGATCGTGACGGCCCGGGGATCGGGACGCGGCGGCGCGTCGCCGGGGCGCGGGCGGGCGAGGCCGGCGCGCGGCGGCCAGCCGGTCTCGAGGACCAGCGCCACCGTCCCGCACAGATAGAACGGCAGCAGGTAGAGATGAAGCGCGGCGAGTAGAACGCGAAGGCGAGCACGCCATAGGCCAGCGCCGCGTGCAGGGCGACGGCGCGCGCTCCCGGCCGGCCGCGCAGCATCAGCACCAGCCCCGGCACCGCCAGCCATCCGGACCACGGCGACATCAGCTCGCGGGCGTCCCGCCACCAGCGCGTGGCCAGGTTGGCGCCGAGATGGGTGATGAACCGCCTTGGGTCGTACGCCACGATCTCGCGGAAGGAGTGGAACTGGCCGCTGGTCTCGAGCCAGAAGCGTTCCCACGGCACCGACCGCCCGAAGAACTCGTAGGCGATGTTGGCGTAGTTCTGGTTCGACCACGCCGCGCCCGAGAGGCGCTGGTTGATCGCGAACCAGGTCACGACCGGGACCGCGAGGCCACCCAGGTAGGGGACGAGGCGTGAGCGGGTGGCGGGGCGGGCCAGCAGCGTCGCCGCGCCCGCCAGCGGGAGGAAGACCGCGTTGTACCGGGTGATGATCGCGACCCCGGCCAGGAACCCCGACGCCGCCATCGCGGCCGGCCCGCCTGCCCGGCAGATCAGGACCGTGGCGCCGAGCGACCAGGCGAGCGCCGGCATGTCGGTGCCCGCCTCGACGGTGGCGCGCAGGAAGACCGGGGTCGTGATCAAGGCCAGGACCGCGAACACGCCGGTCCGGCTCGACCAGAGGCCGCGCGCGAGCTCGAACGTGAGCCACGCCGCCGTGACCGCCGCGGCCACGTTGAGCACCCTCGCCCCGAGCCAATCGTCCCCGTTGAGCACCGCACCCAGGGCCGCCAGCATCGCGGGGTAGCCGATCCCGTGGAAGAGGTAGTGCTCGGGCGCCAGGTGGCCGGCGCGGAGCGCCTGGGCGGCGGGCAGGTACACGCCGATCAGATCGCCCTCGGCGCCGTAAGTCGGCGTCGCGTGCTGGAACAGGACGACGATCGTCGCCACCAACGAGTAGGCCGCCAGCAGCGCCAGCCCGGCCGACCGCCAGCGCGCGTCGTCATCGTCGGCCCCGAGCCGGGCGACCGGAGGGGCCTGGGGGGCTGCCGCCCCGGCGGCGGGGTCCGTTCGCGGCCGGCGGCGGTCGCGCGGGGATCGCTTCACGTCGCGGCCGCGGGCTCCTCGATCGCCTGGGCCGGCACCCGCTCCCGCGTCACGGCGCTCACCGCCAGCAGCACCGCGAAGTTCAAGGTCATCGCGACGATGCCGATGTTGAGGTCGGTGATGACCGAGGGCCAGGTCGGGAGGAGCTTGGCGAGCGTCGTGCCCGAGAGCGACGACCACGCGACGATCGCCTCACCGGTGACGATGCCGGCCATGCTGCCGATCCGCGTGGCGAGCGGTCGCTCCGGCAGGCTCAGGACCAGCGCCGGGAAGAGCTGGGTGACCAGGTTGTAGCCGAGCAGCAGCAGCGGCACCAGGGCCTCGCCGCCGCTCAGGGTGAAGCAGACGGCGGCCAGGGCGACCACCGGCACCAGCCCGCGGGCGAGCCGGCCGACCGTCTGCTCGCTCGTCCCTCGGACGAGCGGGCGGTAGACGTTCTTGGAGAGGATCGTGGCCGCGGTGAGCAGGATCATCGAGCCCGGCACCAGGGCGGTGAGCAGCCCGGCGGCGCCGATCAAGCCGACCACCGGCGGCGGGAAGGCCAGCTTCGAGATGCGGAGCAGCGACAGGTCGCCCTGGGCACCGGCGAGCCCCGGCACCTGGAGGATCGCCGCGAAGCCGGTGAAGAACACGAACAGCAGCACCAGCTGGTAGAGCGGCATCACCACCGCGTTCTTGCGGAAGACGTCCTCGGAGCGCGCCGTGTACGCCGAGGCGAAGCCGTGCGGCCACATGTAGAAACCGAGCGCGTTGAGCAGCACGGTGGAGACGAACCAGGACACGCTCATGCCCTTGGCCGGCAGGGTGAGGAACCCCGGCTTGGCGTGGTCGATGGCCGCGAACATCGGCCCGAAGCCGCCGTAGTAGTGCCAGGGCAGGTAGAGGCCGAGCCCCACCGCCACGACCAGGATCATGATGTCCTTGAGGATCGCCGTCCACGCCGAGCCGTGGACGCCCGAGATCACCACGTACACGACCAGGGCCGTGACGCTGATCCACACCGCGGCCGCCACCGAGAGCGTGCCGTACGACATCTCCGAGATGATGATGCCGAGGCCCTTGAGCTGGAGCACCAGGTAGGGCACCAGGGCCGCCACGCTCACCAGCGAGACCAGCACGCCGAGCCCCGGGCTCTTGTACTTGCTCACGAAGAAGTCCGGCTGCGAGTGGAGATGGTGCCGGGTGGCATAGCGCCAGATCACCGGCAGCAGGAAGTAGGAGATCGCGTAGGCGATGGCCCCGTAGCCCAGGATGTAGAACGCCGGCGCCCCGCGGCCGTAGGCCCAGCCGCTGCCGCCCAGGAAGGTGAACGTGGTGTAGATCTCGCCCGCCATGAGCAGGAACACGAGCAGCGCGCCGAAGCCGCGCCCGCCCACCGCCCACTGCTCGAGCGTCATGGTGCGCCCGCGCCGCGCCAGGAGCCCCAGCAGGAAGGCGAACGCGAGGAAGAGGGCGATGATCAGGAGCGCGGGATTCATCGGGCGGCGTCCCGGTCGGGAGGATCGGGGCTCGCGCCCGCGGACCGCGCGGCCTTCGCGTCGAGCGAGCCGATGAGCGCCATGGTCGCCGAGGTCAGCAGGACGCAGCCGACGATCCAGAGCAGCAGGAAGGGCAGCCCCAGCACCAGCCGGTGCACGCGGTTCGCGAACGGAACGCCGCCGAGGATCAGGAGCCCCGGGACGACGGCGAGCCAGCGGTGGAGGGGGACGCGGCGCATGGCGGGCGAATATGGAGGCCGGGAGGGATGGGGTCAACCGCGAAGGCGGCCGGAGCGCGAAGGGCGCCCGGGCCCGTGCGAGCGCCCCCGGCGCGATGGGTTTCCCTACCGCACCCCGCGGATCGCGCGCACGAAGACCGTGCCGAGCACGAACCAGACCGCCGTCATCACGAACACCACGGTGTAGCCCAGCAGCAGCCCCGAGGGCTTGAGCGCATTGAGGGTGAGCCCGGTAATCGCCGGCGCCAGGACCTGCGGCAGCGCGAGCGAGACGTGCCAGATGCCCATGTCCTTGGCGGAGGCGTCGCCCCTCGGCAGGACGTCGATCGCCAGCGCCCAGTCCACGGCCTGATAGGCGCCGTATCCCAGGCCGAAGAGCGCCCCGACCACGAACATGAACGGCAGCGAGGGGAAGAACGCGACGCCGACGAAGATGGCCGAGGCGAGCGCCATCAGGCCGCCGCTCAGGTAGACCAGCGGCTTGCGGCCATGCCGGTCGGAGAGCACGCCGCCGGCCAGGCTGGTGGGCACGCCGGCCGCGATGATGATGGCGATCAGGTACGACGTCTGGGTCGGCGGGTCCGGCACGCGCAGGATGTCCTTGAGGAAGAACTGGAAGAAGGTGAAGACCGAATAGATCCCCATGGTGACGAGCGCCCGGGTCACGAGCACGAGGTAGAAGTTGCGGTAGGCCGGGCCGCGGGGGAGGAACGTCGTCAGGAACGTGCGCAGGTCGAGCGATGGCCCGGGGCGCGCCGGGCGCTCCCGGACGCCGGCCAGCGTCAGGATCAGGAAGACGACGACGACGGCCGCGATGGTCCCGTAGACCGGGCCGAAGCGCTCGCCGCGCACGAGCTGCCCGGCGGCGATCGCCCCACCCAGCGTCCCGAGCGCGGTCATCAGCGCCAGCCAGCCGCTCGCGGCCCCGCGCTGGCGCGGCGCCACGACGTCGGGGATCAGGCCCGCGTACGGGCCCCCCGACCAGTTGTTGCCGAGCTGGACGCCGAGATAGCAGAGCAGGAAGAGCCAGATGCCCCCGCCGTGGGTGAACCCCGCCATCAGCAGGAGGAAGACGAGGTTCGCGAGCGTACCGACCAGGATGAACGGCCGGCGGCGCCCGAACCGGCTCCCGGCGCGGTCCGAGAGGGCGCCCGCGAGCGGCGTGACCAAGAGCGACAGCGACGCGCCCAGCGGCGGGATCAGCCCGTTGAACAGCTCCTTGCGCTGGTCCCCAACGATCGCCGTGATCTGGCTCGGCAGGACGATGGCCAGCAGGGCGCCCCAGTGGAAGTTGTAGGCGAACCAGAAGCAGGAGAGGAAGACCTGGTCGCGCGTGCGCAGGACGCGCGGTGGCTCGGCCGGCCCGGCGATGGGAGCCGCCGGCGCCGGGGCCGGCGTCGGCTCGGTCAATCCGTGGCCTCGGCGACGAATGCGGGCGGCTCGTCGTGGGCTCGCTTGGCGCCGTCCAGTTGCCGGAGCGGGTTGCCGCCCCAGACGGTGCCCGCCGGGAGTGTCCTCCCCTTGGGCAGGAGCGAGAGCGCCCCCAGGACCGAACGCTCCTCCATGGTGGCGCCCGGGAACACGATCGAGGACTGCCCCACGGTGCAGCGCGGACCGATCCGCACCGGGCGGATGTGCAGGCGCCCGGCCTCGCCGGCGTGGCCGATGACCACGGCGTCGCCGCCGATGAAGGCGTCGTCGCCGATCTCGAGCACGTCGAAGTCGAACAGATTGCAGGTGTTGATCAGGACGTTGCGGCCGATCCTGGCGCCCATGGCGCGGTAGAAGGTGTTGAGGATCGGCATGCCCTTGAGGTGCGACAGGATGACGAGCTTGGCCAGGTTGACGAGCGAGCCGACGAACGCCCACTGCAGCGCGTAAGCGGACATGAACGGATAGACGCCCTCACGGCTGCGGAAGAACACCAGATGCTTGATCGCGATGACCAGGAGCAGGTAGGTGATGCCGAAGACGAGATAGCCGAGCCCGAGCGCGAGGGCCAGCAGCGGGATCGAGCCGAGATTCCAGAAGATGCGGATCATCAGGGCCGCCGGGAGCAGCGCCAGGCCGACGATCAGGAACTGGAAGACGAGGTAGAGGAAGGCGGCGAGGCGCAGGCCGGCGTCGAGGACGCGCGTCATCGCGGGCTCCGCGCCCGCGCCCGCAGGGCCCAGGGCGCCATCAGCAACGCGAACACCGCCACCGCCGCAGCCACCATGAGGAACACGCGCCACGGCCACGGCCCCAGGACGTCGATCAGCGAGGGCTGGTCCGGGCGCGCGTTCCCGACGTAGCCGTAGTTGAAGCCGAAGCCGATGTCCACGACGACGATCGCCAGCACGTAGCCGATGCCGAGGAGGGTCGCCGTGCGCCAGTCGCGCCAGGAGGGCCGATAGCCGTGCACGGCCACGAGATAAATCGCCCCGCCGACGATGCCGCCGTGGCGGAAGAAGAACTGCCAGAAGTGGAACGACGACGGCCCGTCGTGAAGCTGGGGCGTGAACAGCCCCTGTGAGCTGAGGCCGATCCCCCAGAAGTAGAGCAGGGCCTTGAACACGGGCAGGCGGAAGAAGAGCGTGAGCGCCAAGACGAGGCCTTCGAGGTCGCAGACCTCGAGAGGCAGGGCGTGCGCGAGGTCGAGTGGGCGGGCCAGCAAGTGCTGGGCGTCTTCGACCACCCACATGACCAGGGCCGTGGCTGCGAAGGCGATGTCGAAGGGGACGAGCCACCGCGTGCCGCGCAACCGCCGGCCGATGACGATCGCGATGGCGGTGGCCGCGACCAGCATGACGATGGTGAGGGCGTGGAGGATGGTGAACGGGGCGAAGGACGAAAAGGCGGCGGCCATCGTTCGCTCTCCAGCGGTGACGACTGGGTCGGGGCTGGCCCCCGACGCCGCGCCATCCTAGCCTCTGGGTGCGCCGTGTGCCGCAAGAATGTCGGTGGCCGCGCCCGCGCTCGCGTCCGTGACTGGCTCCGGCCATCCGGCGGGCGTAGGCTGTCACGCTCGCATGGACTCCGTCCCGCACGCCCGCCCGGGCCCGCCGCCCGCTCGATGGCTGACGACGCTCCTCCCGGCGGTCCTGCTCGTCGCCTTCTGGGCGTTGATGGTCGCCGGCATCCGCGAGAAGAGCCTCACCTACGACGAGGGCATCCATCTCACCGGCGGCGTCGCCTACTGGACCCTCGACGACTACCGCATCAACCCCGAGAACGGGAATCTGCCGCAGCGGGTGATGGCGTTGCCCGCCCTCCTCAGCGGCTGCCGCTTTCCCGCGACCGATCAGCCCGCCTGGTATCGCTCCAACGGCTGGGTGCTGAGCGACCAGTTCCTGTACGACCTGGGCAACGACTTCGACGCCA
>VBPB01000361.1 GCA_005893365.1 Candidatus Eiseniibacteriota bacterium | reverse complement strand
TGAGCCGGTAGCGAGCCTGGCGACGGTCTCGGCAACGAGGCCGGCGAAGCGTAGGCATGCGAGCGTGTGAGCCGTGGGGTTGCGGCCTCGAAAGTTTCGTTATTCCGGATGCCGAGGGTTCCTCTGTTTCCTGAAGGCGACGACGGTCTCTCCGTGGATCTTCTCGAAGAGAAGTAGGGGCGAGGAGAGGTCATATCCGGCGGGGTGTTCGACCACGGCGCGCACGAAGAGGACGGCCCAGTAACCCGGGAGGTCCTCGCCTCTCCTCGAAGGAACCCGGTCTTGCGGAGAGCCGGTGATCCGTCTCCGACGCGCTGCACGTCCGCAGGGGCATGCGCGGCCGACGAAGAACAAGCTCCTGCATCGAGGTAGGCCGCTGGCAAGGGGAACCGGAGCCACGGCCGAAGGGGGCGGGGAAATCGGAGGGCTGCATAAGAGCTGTGACGCCGGGGAACTTGTTGGCGACTCGGACCCGGCTGAGCAAAGGCGGCCCGTGTGGAGGAGATCAGGAGGCATGTCACCGCAACTGCTGGAGGTATTGGAGCGAGCGCGGCGCGAGCCCGAAGGACGGTTTCACGCACTGGCGCATCGGATCGATGTGCCGGCCTTGGAGCGGGCCTACCACCGCATGCGCAAGGATGCGGCGGTCGGTGTGGATGGGGTCACGAAGGAGCAGTACGGACAGGACCTGGAGAGAAATCTCCGGGACCTGCACGCGCGGATGAAGGCGAAGCGATATCGCCATCAGCCGATCCGACGTGTTCACATCCCGAAGGCTCAGGGAAAGACGCGGCCGATTGGGATCTCGGCGTTCGAGGACAAGCTAGTCCAGGACGCCGTGCGCGAGGTGCTGGAAGCGATCTACGAGCAGGACTTTCTGGACTGCTCGTACGGCTTCCGGCCCGGACGCAGTGCCCATGACGCCGTGCGGACCCTGAACCGGGTCGTGCACCAGGGCAAGGTGAACTGGATTCTCGAGGCCGACATCGTGTCCTTCTTCGACAGTTTGGTTCGCAAACAGCTCTCGAAGATGCTCGAGGTTCGGGTGGCCGATGGGTCGCTCTTGCGACTCATTGGGAATTGCTTGCATGTGGGGGTGCTGGACGGCGTGGAGCTCTCCACGTCGGACGCCTGCAGGGTTCCTCGCGACGAACCCATAGGGCTCGCCGACATTCCCCGCTGTTTCGCGGGGTTTGACCCGAGTGGGGCGGTGCCCTTTGCGGAAGCAGGAAGAATGCAGTCAGCTGCCGGAAGGCTGGCTGATGCAGGTTTCCCAAAGCCAATGCGCCCGAGTCAGACGGTGCGCTTATCTCCGGCGCCGACTCCGGTCGGCCCAGTCGCTCGTCTTTGGAAGCTGGCGGTCGAGACGGCGGTGTTCAGAAAAGATTCGAACTGTCGAGCGCGGTCGTCGCAGCGCTTTGGTAGCCTTCGTTCTCCAGCTCCGGAGAAGCGATGAAGGCCGCGGATCGGCGCCCTGGCGCGCAGGATGTGATGCTCGGGCACATCACCGGCTACTGGGTCTCGCAGATGCTATTCGTCGTGGCGCAGCTCGGCGTCGCGGACGCGCTCGCGAAGAAGCCGCTCACGCCCGCGGCGCTCGCCGCGAAGGTCGGCGCGCAGCCGGACGCACTGCACCGGGTCCTGCGCGCGCTCGCGAGCGTTGGGATCTTCGCCGAAACGGCCGATGGCCGGTTCAAGCTCACGCCCACCGCGGCGACACTCCGCGACGACGTCCCGGGATCGCTGCGCAACTTCGCGCGCATGATGATCGACGGCTACAACTGGCGCGGCTGGCAGGAGCTCTTGCACGGAGTACGCACCGGAGAAGTCGGGTTCGAGCGCGCGCACGGCAAGCCGTTTTTCGCCTACCTGCGGGAGCACCCCGACCTGGATCGCGTGTTCTCCGATTCGATGGCGAGCATCTCCGGTCCCGAGAACGCCGCGGTTGCGCGCGGGTTCAACTTCGGCGGATTCGAGACGCTCGTCGACGTGGGTGGCGCGCACGGCCATCTGCTCGCGACGATCCTGCGCCGCCATAAGCGGCTACGCGGCGTGCTCTACGACCAGCCGCAGGTGGTCGAGGCTGCGCGTGCAAGCGGCTTCGTTACGGCACCCGACGTGGCCGCGCGCTGCGCGATCGAGGGCGGCGACTTCTTCGCCCGCGTGCCGAAGGACGCGGACGCGTACATGATGAAGTACATCATCCACGACTGGAGCGACGAGCGGGCAGGCGCGATCCTGCGTCATTGCCGCGATGCGATGCGGCCGGGGGGGCGCGTGCTCGTGATCGAGCACGTGATTGCGAAGGGAAACGCACCCGACTGGGCGAAGCTGCTGGATGTCAACATGCTCGCGCTGTTGACCGGCCGCGAACGCACACTCGAACAGTTCCGAGCACTGTTCCGCAGCGCAGGCCTCCGGCTCTCGCGCGCGCACGCGACGAAGAGTGCGCTGCGCATCCTCGAGGCGGCAGCCGACTGACCACTCTACGTGGGCCGCGTCGCGCACCAAAGGGGCACCGTCGCACTCGCGCGCAGAGATAATTTGGCCAGAGCCTACGTCGTAGAGATCGCAGTCTAAATGCTCCGCCAACTAGTCCTTGTCTCCGCAGCATCGGTGCTCGAGCTCAGTGACCCATCGATCTCTTCCCGCCATTCCGCGGGGTTTTGCGCGGACGCCATTGGGAAGAGGAACCAGAGACCGTGAGCGGTACGAGCGAGATTCGCTGACAGGCTCGATTTTTTCTGCGGACATGTGAGACGGTGCCCTTTGGGCGCGAATTGAAGCTCCATTGGGTCGACCAGGTCACAGCGAATCAAGGGCGAAGGGCCGATCCCGCCGCGCGCACTGGAGCGCTCGGACGTCGAGGCACTAGAGTTTCTGCGCTGACCGAGCGCGAGACCCTATCCCGAGTCCCGAGAAGGAGAACGCCGCCATGAGCACCGAAGCCGAGCTGCGCGCCGAGCTCGATCGCCTGAAGAGAGAGAACGAGGCCCTCAAGACTCGCCCGAGAACCGCGACGTCCCTGAAGGTGAGCGAGAAGGGCGGCGTTTCCGTATACGGTCTCGGCCGCTTCCCCGTGACGCTCTACAAGGAGCAGTGGCTGAAGCTGCTCGCGATGGCGGACGACATCCGGCGCTTCATCGACGAGAACGCCGCGCGCCTGAAGACCAAGGAGTAGGTCCTCGCGCGCTGAGGGATTTC
>VBPB01000360.1 GCA_005893365.1 Candidatus Eiseniibacteriota bacterium | reverse complement strand
CCCGCCGCCAAGCCCGGCGGCCGCGCGCGCTAGTTCGAGCCGCGCCCCGCGGCGACGGCCTGCAATGGCCATCCCCACGCGAGTCCGTGGCCCGCGCTTGACGCCGCCCTGACGTCGCAACCCCGCCTTGCATTTTGCACCCTGCAAGGGTCGACCGCGGCATGTGGGTGGGCTGGCCCAGGATGGAACGGCTCTGGACGCCGCATGACCCGCCGGTTCTGCGCACACACCGCCGGGAAGCCCGGGCTTTCCGGAGGCTCTTGCGCCGAGCTGTCGTCCGACCAACAGGTTGGCGCGTCGGGCGGAGCCGGGTGCGCCACCCCACCCGGGCGGCGAGCGAATTGCTTGTCGTGAGGGTGGGGCTCTCGCCTGCGAGCGGGAACCTCTTTGGAGCGCTGCGTCATCTGCCCCCCACCCAGACCTGAGGCGCCCATGGCCCGACCACTGCGTACCCGCCCTGCGACCAACCGGAGACGGCTGCGCGTCCAGGAACCGGCGCACGGTCACGCGGCCGCCTCGGGTCACGACGACGCCGAAGTGGTGGCGCGGCCGCGGCCGCAGAGCCTGCCGGTCGAGGTGGCGCGCCAGGCGCAGCGCGAGATGGACCGGCTGCGACGCCTGCCGGCCGGGGCCCCCGAGACCGCCCAGGTGCGCGCCTATCTGCAGTGGCTCTGGTCGCTGCCGTGGGACAACAGTGCCCCCGAGGACGCCGACCTGCGTCACGTCGAGACCTCGCTGCGGCGCGAGCACCTGGGCCTCTCCAAGGCCAAGGTGCGCATCCTCGAATACCTCGCCGTGCGAAGCCTCAAGCCCGACCTGCCCGGACCCGCGCTGTGCCTGGTGGGCCCGCCGGGGACCGGCAAGTCGTCGCTCGGGGCCGCGGTCGCCCACGCGCTGCGCCGTCCGTTCGTGCGCATCAGCGTCTCGGGGACCAGCGACGTGGACGAGCTGGGCGGTGTCGCCCGCTCCTCGCCTAGTGCCCAGCCGGGCAAGATCCTGCGCGCGCTCAACGAGGCCGGCGTGCGCAACCCGGTGCTGATGATCGACGGCGTGGACCGGCTGGCGGGCGAGGCCGGGCTCAAGGTGATCGAGCTGCTGATGGAGCTGCTCGACCCCGAGAGCTGCTCGCGCTTCACCGACCGCTACCTGGGCCTGCCGTTCGACCTGTCGCACGCGGTGCTGCTGCTGTGCGCCAACAACATCGAGCTGGTGCCCGACGCGCTCGGCGAGCGCATCGAGGTGATCGAGATCCCCGGCTACAGCGAGGACGAGAAGCTGGAGATCGCGCGGCGCTTCCTGGTGCCCAAGCAGCTCCACGACCATGGCCTCGCCGGTCGCGACATCACGTTCCCGGACGCCGCGCTGCGCCTCATGGTGCGCCACTACACGCTCGAGGCCGGCGTGCGCGGGCTCTCGCGCCAGATCGCCACCGTGTGCCGCAAGGTGGCGCGCGCGCGGGTGACCGGCGACAAGCACCGCTACGCGCTGACGCCCGAGTCGCTGGAGCGCCACCTGGGGCATCGCATCTACACGCCCGAGATCATCGAGCGCCAGGACGAGGTGGGCGTGGCCCACGGCCTGGCCTGGACCGCCGCCGGCGGCGAGATCCTGGTGGTCGAAGCGCTCAAGATGCCCGGCAGCGGCCGCGTGGTGACCACCGGACAACTGGGCGAGGTGATGCGCGAGTCGGTGCAGGCCGCCCACTCCTACGTGCGCTCCAAGGCCGACGTGCTGGAGATCGACGCCGAGGCGTTCTCGAACTACGACATCCACATCCACTTCCCCGCCGCCGGCGTGCCCAAGGACGGCCCCTCCGCCGGCATTACGGTGGGGCTCGTCATCGCCTCGGTGCTGAGCGAGAAGCCGATCCGCCGCGACATGGCGATGACCGGCGAGGTGAGCCTGCGGGGCAAGGTGCTGATCGTGGGCGGGCTGCGCGAGAAGGCACTGGCCGCCTACCGCGCCGGCATCAAGACCATCCTGTTCCCGGCCGCCAACGTGAAGGACCTGGACGACGTGCCCGACGACGTGCGCGCGCATCTGGAACTGGTGCCGGTCGAGAACATGGACCAGGTGTTCGCGCTGGCCCTCCACCGCGTCATCCTGCCCCAGCGCATCGCCGGCGACTT
>VBPB01000365.1 GCA_005893365.1 Candidatus Eiseniibacteriota bacterium | reverse complement strand
CGGCCTGCGCTCGGCCGCCTGCTGAACGCCGCCGACGACGGTCCCGCGGCGGCGGGTGCGGCGGTCCTGACGCACCGTTTCTGGAGCACGACGCTCAATAGCGACCCGGGGGTGATCGGCAAGACGATCCGCCTCGGTCCAGGCACCGCCACCGTGGTCGGCGTCCTCGAGCCGTCGCTGCCCTATCCGGCCGAGACGCAGATCATCGCGAACGTGGTGACCAGCCCGCATCACCTCGGGGCGACGATGGTGGCCAACCGCAGCCACCGTATGACCGAGCTGTTCGGCCGCCTGGCTCCGGGCGTCACGCTGGAAGCGGCACGAGCGGAGCTGACCGCCCTGCACGAGGCGATGATGCGCGAGCATCCCGAGGCGTACGCAACGTCGGCGCACGTTCAGCTCCGGATCACGACGCTTCGCGATCAGATCGCGTCGCCCGCACGGACCATCCTTCTCGTCCTGCTTGCCGCGGCCGCTGTCGTCTTCGTCATCGCGTGCTCGAACGTCGCGAACCTGATTCTGGCGCGGTCGGTGCGCCGGGAGGGGGAGCTCGCTCTGCGCGCCGCCCTGGGCGCCGGTCATGGCGCGCTCCGCCGCACCCTGCTCGCCGAAAGTCTCGTGCTCTGCGGTGCCGGCGCCGTGCTGGGACTCGTGCTGGCTGATCCCCTTGTGACCGCGATCGCCCGGTATGCCTCGCGCTTTTCCATTCGTGCGCTCGACGCCACGGTGGATCACAGCGTGCTCCTGCTCGGTGCGGGGCTGGCCATGGTTGCGGCTGTGCTGCTGGCGTACGTTCCACGTCTTCCCTCGTCCACAGCAACGGCAGGCTTCAGGCTGGCCAGCGGCAGCGCCCGGCTCACGCCTGGCACCAACCGCCGTCTGCGGGTGTTTGCGACAACTCAGATCGCCTGTTCGTTCGTGCTGCTTGCCGGCGCCGGCATGCTCGTCGTCGCGCTCACGGCGCTGCAGACGGCGAACACGGGCTACGACATGCGGCAGGTGCTGGCGATCGACGTGCCACCTGCGGCGACGGGCGTCGGCGGCGCCTCGGCGATGACCTTCTTTCAGGAAGCGATCCGGCGGATCGAAGGGCTGCCGGGCGTGCAGGGCGTCGCGGCCGGGATGATCGTGCCCTGGCGTGACTCCAGCTCAGGCCTCAAGTGGCCCTTTGCCGTCGAGGGCTACAAGCCCGCGGATGGCGAGGACAACCCGATCGGGCGCTTGCGGGTCGTGTCGCCGCGGTTCTTCGCCGTGCTCGGAGTCCCGCTCCTCGCGGGGCGCGACTTTACGGATGCGGACCGTGGCGGCAGCGAGCCCGTGGCGATCGCCAGCCAGAGCGTCGCGCAGCGGCTGTTCCCGAACGGCGATGCACTGAACCGACGCGTGTGGTGGACCGACCCGCTCTTCGCCAAGGCGCAACCCTGCCGCATCGTCGGGGTCGTGGCGGACGTGGACGACGAAAACGTCGTGCAGGCTCCGAGCATGACCATTTACGAGCCGACCTGGCAGATGCGCTATGCCACCCGCCTGTTTGTCCGCGCCGCGGGGGATCCGTACACGCTCGTGCCGGTCGTGACGCGCACCCTCCGCGACATTTCCGCCGAGCAGGCCGTGGAACGCCTCGCCACGTTGGAGGATGTCCGCGCCCAGGTGCTCGCGCCGGAGCGGCTGAACGCGTTCGTGTTCACCGGATTCGCCGGCACCGCGCTGCTCATCGCGGTCGTCGGTATCGCCGGAGTGCTGGCGTTTTCGGTGAGCGCGCGGACGCGTGAATTCGGCGTGCGGCTGGCGGTCGGTTGCACGCCGCGGGAGCTGCTGACGCGCGTCCTGATGGAGGGCGCGCAGATTGCCGCAACCGGGATCGTCGCCGGCGCTGTCGGTGGCTATCTGCTCGCCCGCATCGCGGGAAGCTACTTCGAGACCGCGCGCATGCCGGGCGTGCTGCCGGTCCTCGGTGCGGCCACCGTTCTCATGGGCGCGGCCGTGGTCGCCTCCCTGGTGCCGGCGGCGCGTGCTTCGCGCGTGGATGTGATGCAGGCGCTCTCCTCGGAGTAGGAGTGTCGCTCGAGAAGGCTCTCTCAGCGACAGTTCGCGTCGTTCGAGTCCAGCCTGCCGTCGCAGTTGTTGTCGATCAGATCCGAGCACGTCGGGGCCCCCGCCGGGCCTTCGTTGGCGGCCGGGCTGATCGATGCGGCCCGGTCGTTGCAGTCGGCGGGGTCGGACGTGATGATCCGGATCTGGTCGACGTACAGGGTATCGAGCGCCGTGCCGCTCGTGCGGTTGGTGTCCTGCGCGCGGATGGTGATCGCGCCGCTCAGGGACAAGGGCAGGGAGAAGTACTGCGCCAGGTTGTCGTCGGCGGTTTTCTTGACGATGAACATGTTGGTGTAGTTCGTGCCGTCGGTCGAATAGGAGAGCTGGTAGTTATCGCCGTCGCTGCTGGCGCTTCGATAGGCCTCCACATAGACCACCGCCAGATGGCCCG
>VBPB01000364.1 GCA_005893365.1 Candidatus Eiseniibacteriota bacterium | reverse complement strand
CGGAGGAGACCCGCTAGATATGCAGCGGCGGTGCGACGGCCGCACCTTCTCTCGTGGACCGAGCCCGCGCGGTCGTGGCATGCTGCGCGTCCCCCGAACGCCGTTGGCGCGCCGGGGCCTCGCTCGCCTTGGCACCCCTGGAGGTCCCCGCGATGCGTCGTGTTCGGTTCCTCGCCGTGCTCGCCCTCGTCGCCGCGTCCGTCCTGGCGCTCGCGCTCAGGCCCGGCGCGTCGAGCTTCGCCCAGGCGCCCACGCCGCCGGCGACACCATCCACGCCGCCGGCCGCCCCGGCGGCGCCGCAGGTGGACTGGAATGCGGTGCAGATCAAGACCGACCAGGTCGCCCCGGGCATCTACATGCTCACCGGGCGCGGTGGGAACATCGGTGTCTGCGTCGGCGACGATGGCGCGTTCCTGATCGACGACCAGTTCGCGCCGTTGAGCGACAAGATCAAGGCCGCGGTGGCGGCGCTCACCGACAAGCCCATCCGGTTCATCTTCAACACGCACCTGCACGGCGACCACACCGGCGGCAACGAGAACTTCGGCAAGGCCTGGACGGTCATCGTGGCGCAGAACAACGTGCGCCGGCGGATGAGCGTGGACCAGGTCAACGCCCTGACCGGCCGGACGACGCCCGCCTCACCCGCGGCCGCCCTGCCGATCATCACCTTCGAGGACTCGGTCACCTTCCACATGAACGGCTACACCGAGCTGGCCTTCCACGTGGCGCCGGCCCACACCGACGGGGACGCCATCGTGCGCTTCGTCGAGGCCAACGTCATCCACATGGGCGACTGCTTCTTCAACGGCCGCTATCCGGTGATCGACGTGCCGGCCGGCGGCTCGATCGGCGGCATGATCGCCGCCACCGAGCGCGCGATGCCGCTGATGGACGACAAGACCAAGGTCATCCCCGGCCACGGCCCGCTCGGCGACAAGGCGTCGCTCTGGGCGTTCCACGACATGCTCGTCGCCGTGCGCGACAAGATCCAGCCGATGGTCACGGCCGGCAAGACCGCCGACGAGATCGTCGCCGCCAAGCCCACCGCCGCGTTCGACGCCACCTGGGCCACCGACTCGACCAGTGCCGCGCGCTTCGTGCGGGTGGTCTACTCGGACCTGTCGCGGAAGAAGTAGCCGGCTCGACGCCCGCCGGGTCGAGCGTGTAAGGTTTCCGGCCGCGGGTCAGGCACCCGCCCAACCCGGAGGATCCCGCACCGTGTGGTCGAGCATCGAAGCCAAGGTCCGGCGTGGTGAGCGCCTTTCGACCGCCGAGGGGGTCTACCTCTTCGCCGAGGCGCCGCTGCTGGAGTTGGGGGCCCTCGCGCAGGAGCTGCGCGCGCGCAAGACCGATCCCCAGCTCGTCACCTACGTCATCGACACCAATCCCAACTACACGAACGCGTGCACGGTGGACTGCCACTTCTGCGCGTTCTACCGCAAGCCGGGTCACGCCGAGGCGTACACCTACGACGTCGAGGGCGTGATGAAGATGATGGCGGCCGCCGACCGGCTCGGCGCCACCACGGTGCTGCTCCAGGGCGGGCTCAACCCCGAGATCCCCTGGGACTTCTATCCCACCATCGTGCGCGAGGCGCGCCAGCGCTATCCCCACATCACCCCGCACTTCTTCTCGGCGCCCGAGATCCACCAGATGGTCGAGGTCTCGGGGCTCACCATCCGCGGCGTGCTCGAGGCGCTCTACCAGGCGGGCCAGCGGACGCTCCCGGGCGGGGGGGCCGAGATCCTCGCCCGGCGGGTGCGCCAGCGCATCTCCATCAAGAAGGGCGGCCCCGAGGCCTGGCTCGACGTGCACCGCGAGGCGCACCGCGTCGGCATGCGCTCGACCGCCACCATGATGTACGGGCACGTCGAGACCGACGCGGAGCTGGTCGAGCACCTGGATTACGTCCGCGCACTGCAGGACGAGACGCACGGGTTCACGGCGTTCGTGCCCTGGTCCTACAAGCGCGGCAACACGCCGATGGAGTCCAAGGTGAAGCACGTGGCGGGTGCGTCGCGCTACCTGCGCGTGCTCGCGGCCGCGCGGCTCTACCTCGACAACTTCGACCACATCCAGGCGTCGTGGTTCAGCGAGGGCAAGAAGACCGGCCAGATCGCGCTCCACTTCGGCGCCGACGACTTCGGCGGCACGCTCTACGAGGAGAACGTGCACCTCGCCACCGGGCACGTGAACAAGACCACGGTCGCCGAGCTGGAGACGCTGGTGCGCGAGTCGGGCTTCACCCCCGCGCAGCGGACCACGCTCTACGAGATCGTGCGCGTCGCCCCGGGGCCCGAGGCGCTCGAGCACCTGGCCGACGACGTGCCGCTGTTCGTCGAGGGCCTGCGCGAGCTGCCGGCCGAGTATCCGGCGGTCCTGGAGGGGGAGGAGTCGCGGGCCCCCGCTGCGAACGGACCACGGTCGGCGGACGGCGAGCGACTGATCACGCCCCGTTAGGCGCGGGTCCTTCTGTCACGCCAGGACCCCAGCGACGAGTCTCGCGTCATTGCCGTGGGAAGCACTTGACCTTCCCGCTGCGGACCACCTGCAGGGTGAGGAGATCGAGCGTCACCTCCTCGTCGTATCCGACCTCGAGGCCCGAATCCTCCCATTCGCCGAGGCGGTCCTCAGGGCACGGGGGTTTCGGCGAGGGTCCTTCGACCGGTTCCCAGAACGTCAACCACCGTCCCTTCCGCAGGCGTGGCGATACCGGATACGACTGTCCGTGATACTCCACGTAGTCTTCTTCGTAGGTGCCTTCGAAGCATCGTTCGCGGCGTCGCAGGTCGTAG
>VBPB01000034.1 GCA_005893365.1 Candidatus Eiseniibacteriota bacterium | reverse complement strand
AACTGGGCCCAGGACTGCGACAGCTGCGGCCGCGCGTCGGTGATCGCGCCCTACGTGATCACCGTGAAGCAGGATGGCCCCGCGTGGGTGGCCGGGCCTGCCCGCGATCGGTTGCACCCTGGACGGCCGCATGTCGACCACCCCGCGGCGCCACGTCGCGCCGGATCACCCGAAGGCGAGGCCCCATGAAGGGTCGTCTCCCCACCGTCCTGCTGGCCGCAGCGCTGATCGCCCTCCCCACCGACCTCCGCGCCGCCGATGAGATCCACTGGACGCTGACCGGCCCCACCTCGGTGACCCTGGACTGGCGCGACCCGGACCCGACGATGCGCTACGGGCTCACCGCCGAGTACGCGAGCACCGCCTTAGCGGTCACGCCCGCGCCGCTCCCCTTCTCGTCGCCGGGGCCGTTCTGGGAGGCGCGCCTGACCGGCCTTGAGCCCGACACGGTCTACCACTACTCGATCGCCGGCGGCCCCGACCGCACCTTCCGCACCATGCCGGCGCCGGGGCGGGACTTCGTCGTCCTGGTCGAGTCCGACATCGGCGACAGCCGGACCTATCCGCGGGTGGGCATCGTCCAGGCCCTCATCGCCCAGGAGGCCCCGCGATTCGTGCTGGCTGTGGGCGACCTCACCTATGGGGACGACGACGGCCAGGCGGCGGTGGACCAGCACTTCAACGACGTGATGCCCTGGTCCGAGACCGCCGCCTACATGCCCGCCTGGGGCAACCACGAGTGGACCAAGCCCAGCGACGACTTCCGGAACTACAAGGGTCGTTTCGATCTCCCGCACCCGCAGGCCTCGCCCAATGCTCCCGACTCCGGCTGCTGCGGCAAGGACTGGTACTGGTTCGACGCGGGCGGTGTGCGCTTCATCGCGTATCCCGAGCCCTACGCCGGCGCCTGGTCGGACTGGGCCACCCACGCCCGGTCGCTCATGGACGCGGCCCAGGCCGATCCCGCGATCCGCTTCATCGTGAGCTTCGGGCACCGCCCGGCCTACTCGTCGGGGCATCACGCCGGCGACGCCACGCTCGCGCGCGACCTCGATGCCCTCGGCGACACGCACGACAAGTACGTGCTCAACCTGAACGGCCACAGTCACGACTACGAGCGCAGCTATCCGCAGCACGGGGTCACGCACGTCACGGCGGGGATCGGCGGCTCGTCGCTCGAGGAGACCCACGGGGACTGCCACTACGCGGGCGGCTGCCCGCCCCCGGCCTGGTCGGCGTTCCGCGCGTATCACCACGGCACGCTGCGGCTGCGCTTCGGCGCCGCCTCGATCCACGGCGAGGCCCTGTGCGGGCCGTCGGGCGACTCCGGGACCAACCTCGACGACATCGCCTGTACCATCGGCGACGCCTTCGACGCGTTCACCGTCGGGGCCGACCAGGCGCCGGCGGTGGCGGTGCCGGCGCTGACCACCGTCCGCGTGGGAGACCACCTGTCCCTCGCGGTCCAGGCGTCGGACCCGGACGGGGACGCGATCCTCGCCCTGACCGCCGACCTGTCGGGGCTGCCGCCCGACCACCATGCCGTCTTCGCCGCCCCCCCGCCCCACACCCGCGGCACGCTGACCTGGACGCCGCGGGCGGCCGACACCGGCTCGTTCGTGGTGACGTTCCGTGCCGCCAACGCGCGGCGGGATTCGGTCATCGCCCGGCTGGACGTCCATGCGCCCGGCGTGGGGAGCCCGCCCCACGAGCGCCGGCTGAAGATCGACGACATCGTCCCGGTCCCGTCGACCTCGGGGTTCCGCATCGCCTACACGCTCGCCAGCGAGGCCGAGGCCGGCTTCGAGGTGGTCGACCCGGCGGGACGCGTCGTGAGCCGGCAGCGCCTCGGCCATCCCGGCCCCGGGGCCCACGCGACGCTGCTCCAGGGTCCGGCCGGGCTCCGGTCCGGGGTCTTCTGGCTGCGTCTGACGCAGGGCCCCAGGCACAGCGTGGCGCCGATCGTCGTCCTCCGCTGAGCGCCACCGGGATCGCATCCCGCGCCCCGCGCCGCGGCGGAGTCGATCCGCTCAGTGCGCGCGGGCGGCCCTAGGCCCCACCGTGGCGGGCTCCCACGGGCCGGGCGTCGGGACCTGGGCACCGGCCGGGGGGACGGCGGACGCCGGAGTCGGCGCGCGGTCCACGTATTCGCGCAGCCACAGCTCGAGCATCATCAGGGTCCAGAGCTGGGTGTGCCAGTTCCAGCGCCCCCGCTCGTGCTGATCGAGCATGCGCGCGATCGCCGGCGGCGAGAACATCCCGCGCGCGCGCGCGCGCGGCCCCGCCAGCAGCTCGTGCGCGGCGTCGCGCAGCGGGCCGCGCAGCCAGACATCGACCGGCGGGTTGAAGCCCATCTTGGGCCGCGCCAGGACCTCGCGCGGCAGGATGCCGCGCAGCGCCCGCCGCAGGATCCACTTGCTCCGCCCCCGCCGCAGCTTGACCTCGGCGGGGAGCCTCGCGGCGAACTCCATGAGGGTATGGTCCAGGAACGGTGAGCGCGCTTCCAGCCCGTGCGCCATCGTCGCCATGTCCACCTTCACCAGCAGGCAGTCGGGCAGGTAGGTCGCCACGTCCGCCGCCAGCACCCGGTCCAGGAACGCCGCGGCATCGGCGCCCCGCTGATGCGCCAGGACGATCTCGCCGGCGTCCGGCCCCGCCACCTCGCGCCGGAACGCCTCGGTGTACAACCCGACCTTCGCCCCGGCGTCGAACTGCGACAGCCAGGCTAGGTTGCGCGCCACCGGCGAGGCCCGCAGGTGCTCGACGAACCGCTTGAGCCGCCAGCGCGTGTCCCGGGTCCCGTGCCCGTGGGGCAGGGCGCCCACCAGGGCGCGGGCCGGGGCGCTGCCCAGCACGCCCGCCAGCGGCCCCAGGGCCTGCGCGATCTGGTTGGCGCGGTAACGGTCATAGCCCGCGAAGCACTCGTCCCCGCCATCCCCGTTCAGCACCACCGTGACCTGCTGGCGCGCGAGCTCGGCCAGGATGTAGGTCGGGATGGCCGAAGCGTCCGCGTACGGCTCGTCGTAGTGACGGGCCAGCGCGGGCAGGAGGTCCACGACGTCGGGCCGGACGCTGAACTCCGTGTGCTGCGCGCCGAACCGCTCGGCCACGCGGCGCGCGATCGCCGATTCGTCGTAGCGCTCGTCGTCGAAGGCGATCGAGAACGTCCGCACCGGTTGGTCGAGCGAGCGGCTCATCATGGCCACCACCGCGCCGGAGTCGATCCCGCCGCTCAGGAACGCCCCCACCGGGACGTCGCTCACGAGCCTGAGCCGGACCGCCTCCTCGAGCCGCAGCCGCAGCTCGTGCTCGACGTCCCGGAGCTCGGCGGCGGTCCCGGCGCGCCGCTTGGGCTGGTAGTGGAGCTGCCAGTAGCGTTGGATCTCGACCCGTCCGTCCCGGTAACGGAGCCAGTGGCCCGGCGGGAGCTTGCGCACGTCGCGGAACACGCAGTGCGGCGCGGGCACGTACTGGTAGGTGAGGTACTGGTCGAGCGCGGCCGGTGCGGTCACCCGCGCGACCGCGGGGTCCTGGAGCACCGCCTTGAGCTCGGACGCGAAGGTCAGCCCCTCGCGGCCGACGTGGTAGAAGAGCGGCTTCACCCCGAGCCGGTCGCGCACCAGCACCAGCTCGTGCGCGCGCGCGTCCCAGACCGCGAACGCGAACATGCCGCGCAGCCGCCGCAGGCAGCCCAGGCCCTCGGTCTCGTAGAGGCGCAGCAGCACCTCGGTGTCCGAGCGGGAGCGGAAGCGATGTCCCGCGCGCTCCAACTCCGCGCGCAGTCCCAGGAAGTTGTAGATCTCGCCGTTGAAGACGATCCACAGCCGCTGGTCGGCGCTCGCCATCGGCTGGTGCGCCACCGACGACAGGTCGAGGACGCTCAACCGGCGATGCCCGAGCCCGGCGGGCCCGAGCCGCACCGTGCCCTGATCGTCCGGGCCGCGGTGGGCGAGTGCCGCGCACATCCGGTCGAGCAACGCCCCCTCCACGGGGCGAGTCGGATCGACGTGGACCTTGCCGGCGATGCCGCACATCGGAGCGCCTCCCGATCAGTTACGGTGACCCTTCACGGCGATACCATGACGCGTTGGATGGCACGCCCTTCAGGGGCTCGCAAGTCACAGAAGTAGATGCCCTGAGGGAGTGGTGTCCCGCGCTCGTCCTGGGTCGACACGTCCAGCGTGTGATCCCCCACCTCGAGGTAGGCGTCCATGAGATTCCGCACCCGCCGGCCGTCCACCGCGAACAGGCTCGCCGTGACGCGGCCGGCCTGGGCGAGCCGGAACGAGAGCGATCCCGCGCCGCGCAGCGGATTGGGCTGGACGACCAGGTTGGGCCAGACGCGCGCGGCCAGTCTCGCGGCGGGGTCCGTCGCCGGGGTGGCCGAGGACACCTTCACCCCGCCCGGACCGTCGCCGGTCCGCAGCGGCGGCGGCCCCAGCCCTAAGGTGGTGAGCGGGAGGACGAACTCGAAGGCCCCCCGGTCGGCGTACGCCACCGGACCCATCCCGCCGTTGAGCACCAGCGGATCGTCGAAGCGGGCGTGGCCGTCGGCGTCCGTCGCCGGCCAGTCGGGCAGCGACGTGTTGGCGTTGTCGATCGCCGGGGAGTCCAGGCGCAGATGGAAGTCGGCGGTGGCCGGGTCCACGAAGCGCGGATCGCTCTGGAGCGTGCGGGTGTCCTGCCCGCTGGCGGCCGCGTAGTCGGCCACCGAGGCGTAGCGGGTGAAGCGGAACTTGACCGGCGGCTGCGGGGTCGAGTTCCAGAAGATGTTGTCGTTGGTCTGGATCCCCACGCTCGAGCTGTCGTCCACCCACAGGTCGTACTCGTTGGTGGTGAGCCCGTTCTCGGTCGCGATGCAGTCGCTGAGCGTCTGACCGAACGCGTTGCCCTCGAACGAGAAGCCGTCCTTGTAGTTCCCGTAGGCGACGTCGCCGATGTGGATGTTGCCGTTGGTGCGCATGTGGTCGTAGCCGTGGTCGCCGTTGTGCCAGGACCGGTTCTCCAGGCACAGGTTCGAATCCGACCGGGCCTGGATGTGCAGGCCGGTGTCCTGATTGTCGTGCAGCCGGTTCTGGCGGATGACGTTCCTCGGCGCCCCGTACAGGTAGATCCCGTTGGCCTCGCGGTAGGGCGCGTAGGCGTTGCCGAACGACTCGTTGCGCTCGATGATGCAGGCGTTGGTGCCGCCGGTCATCGCGATGCCGTGGTCGCCGTTGTCGTGAAGCCGGTTGTCGGCGACGTGCACCGCCGAGCACCCCTTGAGCTGGAGCCCCATGCGTCCGCTGCGCGAGACGTCGTTGTGCGTCACCTCGACGTGGGTGGCGTTGATCAGCTGGATGCCGCGATCCTGGGCGCGCACGATGGTGAAGCCGTTCACGTTGACCCAGGCGCGCCCCGAGAGGTACACGCCGTAGTTGCGGTGTCCGACCAGGACCATGTGCCCGTCGGGGAACCGCTCCCCGTCCCGCACGTAGAGCCCCTTGCCGGCCACGACCTGATACGAGCCCTCGGGCATGTGGGCCGGGTCCCCGGTCCCGACCGCGAGCGGCCGGCCGTCCTCCAGCACCGACGTGACCACCCAGGTGACGCTGGCGGCCAGGAACAGCCGCTTGTCGAGCTTCTGCCATAGTCCCGGCGCCGAGTAGTCGTCCGTCCCATCGAGCACCACCGTCGCCCCCGGAGCCGCCTGCACCACGATCGGCGCGCCCGCCACGCCCGAGGCGGGCACCGTGATCTGCTCCCGGTAGGTCCCCGCCATCACCTGGATCGTGGTCCCGGCGGCGTGATGCTGCGCCAGCGCCGCGCCGATGGTGCAGTAGGGCTGCGAGGCCGAGCCTGAGGTCGCGTCGGAGCACGCCCCGCTGGATCCGTCCACGTAGTAGACGGTCGCGGTGGCGCGCATCGGCAGGAACAGGATGAAGACGACCAGGGGCAGGATGGCCAGCGCCGCGCCGACGCCGCGGCTCGGCAGGCATGGCTCAGGACGCACATGGGATCGCAGGGCGTTCATCGGGCAACCTCCTCTCGCGGGGTCTGCGGCCGTGGCACGGGTCGGGGCGCTGCCGCCGATGGGTTGCGGCGCGCGGCGCCACCGGTCGGACGGCGGCGCGCACCGACGGGGTCGGATGGCCAGCCGTGACGCAGGGCGATCTCGACGAACTCCTCGTCGAGGCGGAAGCGGTAGTAGTCCAGGCACTGGAAGAGCAGGTAGATCGTGAGCCCCACCGCGCTGACCGCCAGGGTGGCTCCGACCAGCGGCCGGCCCAGGGCGCGCTCGCCGAGCTGGCCGGCCAGCAGGAGCGGCAGGACGGTGATGGGCGTGCGGAAGATCTTGAGCGGTCGCAGCAGGACCCGCGCCCGCCGCCAGCCTCGCGGCGTCGCCGGCCGCTGGACCTTGACGCCGCCGTCCTCGCGCAGGCGCTTGAGGAAGATGTAGGGCGCCAGCTGCTGGTGCTCCTCGATGACGTTGGCGAGCAGCGCGGTGGCGAACCCCCACGCCAGCACGGCGGCGTCCCCGCGGCGGGCGTAGTCGTGCCATGCCGCGGCCAGGAAGAGCGTCGGCTCCACCAGCCGGTGATGGAAGCGATCGAGCAGGACGCCGCGGGCGCTGGCGGTCCCGCGCAGCCGGGCCAGCTCGCCATCCACCTTGTCGAGCAGGAAGGCGAGGTAGAGCAGTCCGAAGCCGGCCAGGTTGGCCGCGCTCCCGGGGGCGGCCACCAGCGCCGCCCCGGCCAGCCACACCGCCATCATGGCGAGGCTCACCTGGACCGGCCGCACCGGGGTCGGCAGCAACCGCAGCGTGATGCCGATCGAGAGCCGGCGATGCACGCGATACCAGCCGGGATCGCCGTCCTTGCCGACGTGCGCCCGCCGCACCATCTCCGGGTTCCTCATCGCTGGCCCCCTAGTTCTTGAGCGTGCCCAGCGGGCGCAGGCGCGCCACCGGATGCACGATGCCGTGCGCGGCGAGGCAGCCCACCAGGCGATCGACCGGGTCCGGGTCCCACACCGGGACCTCGCGCCGCTGCCGCAGCCGCGCGCCCCGGCCCCGGCCCATGCGCAGCCGCAGCGTGCGGTCCCGGCTCGGGGTCAGGCGCCCGTCCCGGCGCCACGCGGCGATCAGGGTCCCGGCGCCGTGGTCGTGCGAATGGAGGCCCGGGGCCGCCTCCCGCCCGCCCACCGCCAGCAGCGACGGCAGGTCGTGCTCGCCCGCCACGATGGCCAGCCGCCCCGGGGTCACCGCGCAGGCGTTGTGGCGCGCCACCCACGCCCAGCCCTGGTCCCAGGGCTCCCGGCGGAGCAGGTTGTGCGACGCGTCGACCAGCAGCTCGACGTTGAGCCGCGGCGAGAGCGCCTCGTGGACCGCGTCGCGCACCGCGGCGACCGTGGCCATCCGGTAGGCGAAGCCGACGTTGAGTGCCAGCGCCAATGCCTGGCGGAACGCGAGCCCGCCCTCCGAGTCCTCCGCCAGCGCGGTCCAGCGATTGCGCCGGAAGTGGTCCCGCCAGACCTCGGGCCAGGGACGCCGCCACCCGCGCCGGGCGTGGAATACCAGCCGCGACAGCAGGAAGAACGGGGCCCGCGCCCGGCTCTGCTTCTCGCGGCGCACGTAGTGGTGGAGCAGGTTGCCGCCGAACGGTCCCGGACCCAGGTGGTACATGACGACGACCCGGCCGGGCGCGAGCCCGTGGCTCCGGGCCGCGCCCGGGTCCAGTACCTCGCTGATCGCCTGCAGCTCGAGGAAGTGATTCCCCCCGAAGTTGAGCCCCATCTCGGCGCGGCCCGCCCGGGTGTGCAGCAGCCACCAGGGCACCGCCTCCCGCCACCGCCCCGGGGCCACCGGGACCGGCTCGCAGCCCCGCGACTCGACGCGCTCGAGGACTTGGGGCTCGAGCCCGTAGCGGGCCAGGACGCCGCTCGCCCCGCGCAGGGCCGCGGCCTCGAGCCCCGGGGCGTCGAGGCTGTAGCGGTTGAGGTCGAACGGGTGCGCGCCGGCTTGGCGGCCGATCTGGGTCAAGACCCTCTCGATCCGCTCCCGGGTCATGTCCCGCACGTCGAGGTCGGTGAGCAGGACGCCCATCCCGTCGTTGACCGCCACCGAGGTGAACTCCGGGACCAGCGTCCCGGTGGTGGTGATCGCCAGGCTCGAGGGCGTCTCCATGTGGGGCTTGAGGTGCAGGTCGGGCAGGGCCAGGACGCTCTCGACATACGGCAGGGCGGCGATCTCCTGGAGCAGGTCGAGCACGCGCCGGGACGGCCGGCCCGCCCCGGCCATGCCGAGGAGATGAAGGCGCGAGCCGGCCGGCGCCGTCGCGGTCTCGTGCAGGAGGGCGCCCATGGTCACGCCCCTCCCGCGGGCCGGGTGCCCCACGGCGCCCCGGTCGTGACCACCGCTCGCGGCCTCATGCGACCCGGCTCCGTTCGGGCTCGAGCGGGTCGCGCCGCACGCGACCCGTGGCCCAGCGCGCCACCGCCCGACCCTCGTGGGCCGGGATCGCGCCCGTGGTCGCGAGCGCGAGGGCGTAGACGCCCATTCCCGCCCCGAGCACCAGGATCGGATCCTGGTGGCGCAGCAGGCCCATCACCAGCGCCATCGCGCCCGCGGCGAGGACGACCGGCCGGGCGACGCGGACCAGCGGCCGCCAGCCGAGATGGGGCGCCAGCGCCCGCCGGCAGATCATGAAGATGACCGACTCGGCGGTGAGATAGGCGGCCACGGCCCCGGTCACGCCCCAGCGCGGCACCAGCAGCGCGCCCAGGCCGAGGTTGACGGCCAGCCCGGCCAGCGTGGCCTCGAGGTAACGCCGCTGGCGACCGAGCGCGGGCAGCGCGTAGCGGGCGGTCAGGTTGAGGAAGATCACGGTGAGGCCCAAGCCCAGCCATCGGATCGCGGTGGCGGCCGGCGCGAAGTCGGCGCCGTGGAACAGCCGCGCGATCAGCGCGGGGGCCAGCACCACCAGCACCGCCGTCAGCGGCAGGCTGATGATGAGCTCCCAGCGCACCGCCTCGTGGAGGGCGCGGCCGAAGCCGCCATCCCCACGATCCGCGCGCCGGGCCAGCATCGGGAACACCGCGATGCTCACCGCGCTGGCCACGAACCCGAACGGCTGGGTGAGCAGGTAGGCCACCTGGAATTGCGCGACCTGGGCGGGACCACCGAACGCGTGCAGGAGCAGCACGCCGACGCGGCCGTAGAGCACCACGCTCATCATCGCCAGACCGAAGGGGAAGCCCTGGCGCACCAGCCAGACCAGGCGCGCCACCCGCAGGGACCCGCGTGGCCGGTCGAGGATGCGGTGGACCAGCACCGCGCCGACCCCGAGCCGCACCGCGAAGGCGACGGTCGCCGCCGCCAGCAGCCCGACCATCTCCAGGTGCAGCGCCACGCCGGCCGCCACCAGGCCCAACCACACGCCCTGGCTCAGGAGCAGGAGCGCCGCCTCGAGGTCGAGCCGCTCGTGCGCGCGCAGCGCCCAGAGCGCCACGTCCGCACTCGGGTCCAGCAGCGCCGTCACCAGCACGACGCCGAGCAGGACCGCGCTCGGACCGCTGACCGTAGTACCCAGCGCGACCGCCCCCAAGGCGAGCATGGCGAGGCCCAAGCCCGCGCGGATCCGCAGCGCATCGCCGAGCCAGCGCCCCCCCGACGCCGGATTCCTCGCCATCCCGCGCATGACGATCACGCCGATCCCGCCGTCGGCGAGGCTCGCGATCAGGGGGATCATCGCGTAGTACCACGCGTATTCACCGTAGCCCGCGGCATTCAGGGCATTGCCGAGCAGGATCATGCCGGCCAGGTTGATCAGCGCGCTGAGCGCCTGCGCGCCGAGACGCACCAGCGCGTTGCGTCCCACACGCAGGCCCGCGGTCTCAGCCTCCAAGGCGGCCGGGCCCGGAGGACCGGCGCGCACGTCCCGGCGGGTCCGGGGCGCGGGCGCCGGCCCGGGTGCCCGCGCGTTCAGCAGCGCCTGGTAGTCCCGCCGCAGCCTCTCGATGATCGCGCGCTCGTCGTAGGCGCGCAGGGCCGCGCGCCGCGCCTCGGCCCCCATCGCCGCACGCAGCGGCGGGCTCTGGATCATCCGCTCGAGCGCGGCCGCCAGGTCCGCCACGCCGTCGGGCTCCACCAGCAGTCCGGTGCGCCCGTGCTCGAC
>VBPB01000356.1 GCA_005893365.1 Candidatus Eiseniibacteriota bacterium | reverse complement strand
GTCGGGCACGAAGCACAGGTCCTGGCTCTCGGGCTTGTCCCACACGCTGAGGCCGAGCCTCGCGGCATGCGCGCGCACCGCGTCCTTCTCGAGCTCGCCGAGCGGGAAGCGCACCCGCGCCAGCACGTCGAAGGGGATCATGGCCAGCGCGTACGACTGGTCCTTGTCGCGGTCGGCGGCGCGGAACAGGCCGGGCGAGCCGTCCGGCCCCGGGGCGACCCGCGCGTAGTGCCCGGTCACCAGCGCCTCGGCGCCGATCAGCTCCATCCGGCCCACCAGGTCGCCGAACTTGAGGTGCTGGTTGCAGAGCGCGCAGGGATACGGGGTCCGGCCCTGCGCGTAGGCATCCAGGAACGGCTGCAGCACGCGCGCGCGGAACACCTCCTCATGCGGGCGGCGACCCGGCGCGCGTCGTCGATGGCGTCGAGCGTGCAGCACGCCCGCTGGCTCACCGGCGAGGTCCCGTAGCACTAGAGGTTGAGCGTGACGCCGGTGACCGCGTGCCCCTGCTCGGCGTGCAGGGCGGCCGCGACCGCCGAGTCCACCCCGTCGCTCATCGCGGCGAGCTCGGTGAGGCGGCTCACGCGCGGGTCCCGGCCGCGGGCGCGCGGGCGCCCGCCGCGACCGCGGCCGGCACCGCCTCGCGCAGCGCCGCCAGCGCCGCCTCGACCTCGGCGGCGGTCGAGGTGCGCCCGAGCGAGAGCCGCACCGCGCACACCGCGAGGGCGCGCGGCACGCCCATGGCGTTCAGCACCGGCGAGGGCTCGACCGCCCCGCTCGCGCACGCCGCCCCGGCCGACACCGCGACGCCGCGGGCGTCGAGCGCCATGAGCAGGTGGTCGCTGCGCGCTCCCGGGAACGAGA
Source organism: Candidatus Eiseniibacteriota bacterium (assembly GCA_005893365.1). GTDB lineage: Bacteria > Eisenbacteria > RBG-16-71-46 > RBG-16-71-46 > RBG-16-71-46 > WS-11. The sequence continues at coordinate 2,119 of VBPB01000356.1, read as the reverse complement.
CGTTGACCGTGTTGGGCAGCCGGGGCGCCGCCTCGCCGTGGATCACCGCGTCCGGCGCGATCTCGCGCAGGCCCGACTCGAGCCGCCGCTTGAGCGCCACGAGCCGCGCCGACTCGGCGGCCAGGTCGCGCGCCGCGCACTCGGCCGCCACGCCCAGGCCGACGATGCCGGGCAGGTTCTCGGTGCCGCCGCGCCGGCCGCGCTCGTGGCCGCTGCCGCGGAAGAGCGGGGCGAGCGGCGCCCCGCGCCGCACCACCAGTGCTCCCGCGCCCTTGGGGCCGGACAGCTTGTGGGCCGAGACCACCAGGTAGTCCGCCTCCAGCGCCTCGAAGTCGACCGGCACCTTCCCCGCCGCCTGCACCGCATCGCAGTGGAGCAGGGCTCCGGCCGCGTGCGCGCGCCGGCTCCACTCGGCGACCGGCTGGAGCACGCCGGTCTCGTTGTTGGCCAGCATGAGCGAGACCAGCGCGGTGCCGGGCGCGATCGCGGCGGTCGCCGGATCGACCCGGCCGTCGGGCGCGCAGGCGAGGTGGTCCACGGTCCAGCCTTGATCGGCGAGCACCGCCCCGGCACCGTGCACCGCGTGGTGCTCGATGGCCGAGAGCGCCACGCGCCGGCCCTGCTGCGCGCGCGCCCAGGCGGCGCCCAGGATGGCCAGGTGGTCGCCTTCGGTGCCGCCGCTCGTGAACACGACCTCGTCGGCGTGGGCGTGGACCAGGGCCGCCACCTGCTCGCGGGCGCGCTCGATGGCCGCGCGCGCGCGCTGCCCCTCGCGATGCATGCTGGAGGGGTTGGCGTAGAGGTCGTTGAGCCCTGCCGCCATCGCCTCGGCGACCTCGGGCCGGACCGGCGTGGACGCGTTGTGATCGAGGTAGATCAAGGGGCCCCCATCGAACGCTCTGCAGGCGGCGTTCGGACGGCGCCGCAGGTCGCGCCAGGAAGCCCGATCACTGCGTTGGCTCGGTCGCTCGTCGCTCCGACGTATCCTGCGGATACGACTCGCTCGTCGCTCTCGCGCGGGTACCCCGTGCTCGGGCTTCCTGGCGCGACCTACGGCTGGACGAACTTCTCGAGCACGTCGATGCTCTCCTGCGCGCTCACGGCTTCGGGCGAACCGGGGGCCAGCTCGACCACCTTCTTCCACATCCGGATCGCGTCGCGGTAGATGCCGGCATCGGCGAAGGCGACGCCGAGGGTGAAGTAGGCGCAGTAGGAGCCCGGCTGTCGACTCAGCAGGTCGCGCAGGATCTTCATCGCCTCGGGCTGCTTGCCGGTGGCGTAGTACGAGCTGGCCAGCCGGCACGAGGCCACCGAGTCGGCGGGCGAGAGCTTGAGGGCCTTCTGGTACATCTCCTGGGCGAACTCGGCGCGGCCCGCGGCATCGTTGGCGGCGCCGAGGTTGACCAGCAGCTTCACGTCGTTGGGGCGCTTGGTCACGGCCTTGCCGAGCACGGCGATCGCCTCGTTGGGGCGGTCGCGGTCCAGGTACATGACCCCGAGCCGCGAAAGCACGTCCACCTTGCTGGAATCCCGCGCCACCATCTTCTCCAGGATGGTGAGACTGTCCACCTCGCTCTTGGCCGGCGCCGCGGGAGCGGTCGCCGGCTTCTCCGCGGGCTTGGCCTGGACCGCGGGGGCAGGGCCCGGCTTGGTGTCGGTGGGCGCGGCGAGGGCGAGGGTCGCGGTGCAGCAGAGCAGAACGAGACCAGCGACGAGTCGCTTCACGGGGTCATCTCCTGGACGGACACGGCGCGATTCAAGCGCGCGCGATGATACCACACGCGCCCCGGAGGTCGGCCGGGCGCGTGGGCGCCGCCCAGCCGCGCCATCACCGATCTTCGGAGCACAACAGCACACTCACACCTTGAGCGTCGCGGCACGCGTCAGGGCCTGGTCAAGGTCGGACCAGAGGTCCTCGACCTCCTCGATGCCCACCGAGATGCGCACCAGCCACTCCGGGATGCCGGCCTGGGCGCGGCCCGCGGGGCCGAGCTGGATGTGCGAGGTGAAGGCGGGCAGGCACGCCAGCGACTCGACGCCGCCCAGGCTCGGTCCGTGGCGGATGAGTTGGAACGCGTTGACGACCGACTCGGCGGCGCTCGCCCCGCCCAGCACTTCG
>VBPB01000033.1 GCA_005893365.1 Candidatus Eiseniibacteriota bacterium | reverse complement strand
ACGGGACGTTTCGCCCCGACGCGGCGGGAGACGAGTTCCCCGATCGCGACCGGGTCGCCGCCGATTTCGCGATGATGAGACAGCACGGGATCAATACCGTGCGCACCTACACGGCGCCGCCACGCTGGCTGCTCGACCTGGCCCAGGCGCAGGGTCTGCGCCTGCTGGTGGGGCTCGCCGCGGAACGCTTCGCCGGCTATCTGTGCGAGGGGCGTTCGTCGCGGGAGCTCTGCGCATGGGCGCTGCCGGCCCTGCGGCGCTGCGCCGGGCATCCCGCCGTGTTCGCTTACGCGCTCGGCAACGAGATCCCCGCCCCGACGGTGCGGTGGCTGGGCCGCCGTCGGGTCGAGCGGGACCTCGAGCGCCTGGGTCGTTTCGTGCGGGAGCACGATCCCGGAGCGCTGGTCACGTATGTGAATTATCCGACCACCGAATACCTCGAGCTGCCGTTCGTCGATTTCCTGAGCTACAACGTCTACCTGGAGTCCGACGAGCGGCTGGAGGCCTACCTGGCCCGTCTTCAGAACCTCGCCGGGGACCGGCCGTTGGTGATGGCGGAGCTGGGTCTGGACAGCCTGCGGCACGGAGAGACCGGCCAGGCGCGCGTGCTCGATCGCCAGATCCGGCTGTCGTTCGCGGCCGGGTGCGCGGGAGTCTTCACCTACAGCTGGACGGACGAATGGCATCGCGGCGGCGCCGACGTCGACGACTGGGCATTCGGCCTCACGCTGCGCGACCGCACCCTCAAACCGGCCCTGGCGAGCGTGGCGCGGGCCTATCGCGACGTCCCATTCCGCGCCCACGGGCATTGGCCGCGGATCTCGGTCGTGGTCTGCACCTACAACGGGGCGCCGAAGCTGCGCGATTGTCTCGAGGGGGCCCAGCGACTGGACTACCCGAACTTCGAGGTGATCGTCGTCGACGATGGCTCGACCGATGCCACCGCGGAGATCGCCCGCCAGTACCCCTGCCGTCTGGTGCGCACCGAGAACCGCGGGCTCAGCAACGCCCGCAACACCGGGATCGAGAACGCGACCGGGGAGATCGTGGCGTTCACCGACGACGATGCCCGGCCGGATCCGCACTGGCTCTACTATGTGGCGTGGGCGTTGCGGGGCAAGGACCTCGCGGGGGTGGGGGGGCCCAATATCCCTCCCGACGGGGACGGGTGGATCGCGGCCTGCGTCGCGAACGCTCCCGGAGGCCCCATGCACGTGCTGGTCACCGACCGCGAGGCGGAGCACATCCCCGGGTGCAACATGGCGTTCCGCAAGTCGGCGCTCGAGGCGATCGGCGGCTTCGATCCCCGCTACCGGGTGGCCGGGGACGACGTCGACCTGTGCTGGCGGCTGTCGGCGCGCGGCCTGAGACTGGGCTTCCACGGCGGCGCGATGGTATGGCACCACCGGCGCAACTCGCTCAGGACCTACTGGCGCCAGCAGCACGGCTACGGAAAGGCCGAGGCGCTGCTCGAGGCCAAGTGGCCGCAACGATACAACCCGGCCGGCCACCTGGCCTGGGCCGGGAGGATCTACGGAGCGGGCCTGACCCAGGCGCTCGGCTGGCGTCGCAGCCGCGTCTATCAGGGCGTGTGGGGAACCGCCCCGTTCCAGCCGCTCTACGGCGGGCCGCCCGCGACGCTGACCTCGCTGGCGCTCATGCCCGAGTGGCTCCTGGTCGTGCTGGCGCTGGCGATCCTGTCCGCGGTCGGCCTGCTCTGGACGCCGCTGGCGGGCAGCGTCCCGCTGCTCGGACTCGCCATCGCGATCCCGGTCCTCCAGGCGTGGCGGAGCTCCGCGCGGGCCCTCACCACCCCGCCGCCGGGCTCGCGGACCGAACGCCTGGTGCGCCGGCCGCTCACCGCACTCCTGCACCTGGTCCAGCCGCTGGCCCGCCTCCGCGGCCGGCTCCGTCATGGATTGACCCCGTGGCGGCGACGCGGGCCCGGCGGCTCCGCGCTGCCCTTCCCGCGCACGCACCGGATCTGGAGCCAGCGCTGGACGTCCGCCGAGGCGCGATTGGAGGCCGTCGAGTCCGGGCTGGCCGCCTCGGGGGCGGTGGTGCGGCGGGGTGACGTCTACGATGGCTGGGACCTCGAGCTTCGCGGCGGCCTGCTCGGTTCGGCACGGCTGAGGATGGGGGTCGAGGAGCACGGGGGCGGGAACCAGCTGGTGCGATTCCGCGCCTGGCCGCGCTGTGGGGCGCGCGCCCCGGCGCTCGTGGCCGTGGCGGTGGCGCTCGGCCTGGCCGCCCTCCGCGACGGCGCCGCGCCCGCCGCATGGATCCTCTGCGGCGGCGCGGCCCTGCTCGGGCTCTGGATCGCCGCCGACTGCGCCCGGGCCATGGGGGCGATGACGCGCACCTTCGAGCGGGCCCAGGACGAGGGACACTAGTGGCGCGGACCCTCCCGTCCGATCGCGCCCTGTTCCTGCGGCTGCTGGGCGAGACCCGGCCCTACGCGCTCCACCTCGTGGTGGTGTTCGGCCTCGGGCTCCTGGCGACGCCGCTGGCGATGCTGGGGCCGCTGCCGCTCAAGATCGCCGTGGACAGCGCGCTCGGCTCCCATCCCCTGCCGCGCGCCCTGCAGTTCCCCGGGCTCCCGCCGACCCACCAGACGGCCCTGGCGATCGCGGTGGGGTTGATGGTGGCCGTCACCCTGGCGAAGCAGCTCCAGGACCTCGCCACCCGCATGGTGCGCGCCTACGTGCTCGAGCGTCTCACCCTCGACCTTCGCGCCCGCCTGTTCCTCCATGCCCAGCAGATGTCGCTCACGCATCACGATCGGCAGGGCACGACCGACGCGGTCTTTCGCATCCAGAAGGACGTGCCCGACGCCCAGTCGATCGTGGTCGAGAGCCTGTTCCCGTCGATCGCGGCCGGCTTCAGCCTGGTGGGGATGCTGCTGGTCACCGCCCGGATCGACTGGCAGCTCGCCCTGGTCGCGACCGCGATCGTGCCGGCCCTGTTCCTGGTCAACCAGCACTACCGGCGGCGCTTCCGTGGCCGCTCGCGCGACGTCCGCAACCTCGAGACCTCCGCGCTCGGGCTGGTTCAGGAGGCCCTCGGGGCCCTGCGGGTGGTCAAGGCGTTCGGGCAGGAGCGCCGCGAGCAGGAGCGCTTCGTCCGGCGCTCGCGGCAGGGGATGATGGCGCGACTGCGGCTGGCACTGGTCGAAGGCGGCTTCGGCATCTGGGTGAGCCTGATGACGGTGGCCGGGACGGCGATCGTGCTGTTCGTCGGCGTCCGTCACGTGCAATCCGGCACCCTCACGCTCGGCGCGTTGCTGATGGTGATGGGCTACATCGCGCAGCTCTACGAACCGCTCAAGACCATGAGCCGCCGGGCGGCGGGCATGCAGGCCAAGCTCACCAGCGCCGAGCGGGTCTTCACGCTGCTCGACGGGGCCCGGGACGTCGTCGACCGGCCGGGGGCGCGCCCCCTGGTGCGGTCGCGCGGGCAGATCGCGTTCGATCACGTCACCTTCGGTTACAGCGACGAGCGTCTCGCGCTGCGGGAGGTGTCGTTCGAGATCCCGGCGGGCACGCGGGTCGGGATCGCGGGCCCGACGGGATCCGGCAAGACCACGCTCGTGAACCTGCTGCTGCGCCTCTACGATCCGGTGGAAGGCCGGGTCCTGCTCGACGGACTGGACGTCCGCGATTACCGGCTGGAGGACCTGCGCCGGCAGTTCGCCATGGTGCTGCAGGATCCCGTCCTGTTCTCGACCACGGTGGGGGAGAACATCGCCTATGCGCGCCCCGATGCCAGCCCCGCCGACATCGTCGAGGCCGCGCGGGCGGCCAACGCCCACGACTTCATCGCGCGGTTGCCCAAGGGCTACGACACCGCGGTGGGCGAGCGGGGCATGACCCTGTCGGGCGGCGAGCGCCAGCGCGTCTCGCTCGCCCGCGCGTTCCTCAAGAACGCCCCCATCCTGGTGCTCGACGAGCCGACCAGCTCGGTGGACCTGCGCTCCGAGGCGCTCATCATGGAGGCCCTCGAACGGCTCATGCACGGGCGCACGAGCCTGATGGTGGCCCACCGCCTCAGCACGCTGGAAGGCTGCGACCTGCGCCTCGAGCTGGACCGGGGACACGTGCTCACCACCCATCCGGCCGGGCACGCGCCGCGCGCCCTGGAGGGCGGGCGGTGATGCACACGCGCGAGGCAGGCCCGGCGGAGCTCACCGTCGCCGCGGCGAGCAGGGCCGGAAGCAATCAGCTCACGGGTTAGCCCAGTCCGTTCTCGAGGATGCGCTTCGCCACGCGGGACGCGTCGAAATGGGTCTCCGCCAGCGCCCGCGCCGCGCGGCAGTGACGCGGGTAGTCGGCGCTCACCGCGGCCAGCGCCTCCGCGGCCTGCTCGAGGGTCGAGAAGCGGAACATCCCCTCGCCGTTCGGCAGGTAGTGACTCGGTCCGGTGTCCTGGACCACCACCGGCTTGCCGCTCGCCAGATAGCACACCGTGCGATCGCTCACCCAGGCGTTCTGGAACTTCATGCACGACGGCTTGGCGCAGCTGAACTCCCCGAGCGAGCCCTGGATGTAGGCCTGATACCGCTCCGGCGTGGCCGCGATCTCGCGCGAACGGCGGATGGTCCAGCCGTGCCGTTCCATCAGCTGCCGGTCCTGCTCGTCCATCGCGGTCCGCAGGAACAGCGCCAGCTCGAGCGGCTGGGGGGTGAGCCGCGGGAGGTCCTTGTACCGCAGGAACGACATGCGCTTGGTGTTCTCGTACATCTGGTCCCCGTCCACGATCCAGTCGCCGCCGTCCCAGGCCGAGATCGTGGTCATCGCCGCGGCCGGAGCCGCGGGGGAGAGCGGCCAGCGCCCCAGGGCCACCGGGGGGTGGATGTCCACCCAGGTCAGACCGCAATCGGGAAAGCGCGCCGCCTTGGTGCCGACGGTCTCCCCGGTGGTGAAGTAGACGTCGTGGCAAGGGACGACCAGCTGACCGCGACTGATCCAGAACTGGAGCAGGCCCGGGTCGATGTCCACGAGCGCGGTCCGACGGAAGCGCGCGAGCAGCTCCGGGTCGATGGCGTAGTGGAAGTTCAGCAGCAGGTCGGCGCGGCGGAACACGCCCTCGGCCTGGGAGGCGTCGAGGCCGCGATAGTGCAGGGCAGCGCCGGGGGATCGCTTCGGGTCCGGCCCGACCAGCAGGATGACCCGGTCCCCGAGCCCGAATTCCGCGGTGCGGCGGAAGAACGTGGCGATGGCGGCCTCGTCCCGGGCCGGGTCGTCGGTCGAGACGAAGCGCTCGAGCCAGTACACCTCGCATCCGCACTGGTGGAGCCCCAGCACGTACTGCATGTAGACCCAGAAGTGCCCGCCCCCTTCGGGGAAGTTGGCGACGTTGAACGCCGAGACCACGACGACCGGCATGGCGCTACTCCCCGCCGCTCACGGCGGCGAGCCGGCCGAGGTCGTGATAGCTCACCAGCCCGATGCCCAGCGCGTCCAGGACCGCCCGGCTCCGCGGGTCGCACAGGGTGCGGAGCTCCGCTTCGCGCTCGAGCGAGTACGCGGAGGCCGTCTCGGGGTCCGCGTAGCCGGGGTGGCAGCTCAACTCGGTGATCCCCTCGCCGATCTCGTCGCGCAGCATGCGGGCGAGGCTCGCCACGCTGACGTGCTCCGGGTGGCTCTCGCCGGCCCACTGACCGTAGAATTTGGAGTAGTAGCGCACCGGGGAGTGCCCGCGCAGCGGCAGGCCGGTGCGGCGGGCCAGCTCGGCGAACGGGGCGAGCACCCGGGCGTCGAGGTGGACGTTGTGGTGCGAATCGAGGTGCGTGGGCGCCCGGCCCATCAACGCCTCGAAGCGGGCGAGCTGCCGTGCCAGGGCGGCGCGGACTTGGTCGGCGTCCGGGACGTCGCCGCCGTCCCCCGGCAGCGCGACGTGGAGCCCCACGCTGAGCCGGGGCGCCGCCCGGCCCAGGGCGGCTCCCTCGGCGCTCCACGGCGTCTCCACCATGAGGCTGGTGCTGGTCACGATCCCGCGCGTGTGCCCCTCGAGGATGCCGCGACTGGTCCCTGGGCTGGCGCCCAAGTCGTCCGCGTTGACGATCAGGTATCGCATCGTGGTCCTTCCCTACAGGTGGCCGGCGCGGGGATCACGGGACGAAACGACTCGAACCAGCGGTCCACCTCGGCCAGGCCGTCGAACCCCCAGGATGCGCGCTCCTTGCGCAGGGCGACGGCGGGCCAGATCGCCCAGTTCGCATACCGGGTGTATTCGGCCGTTTCGAACAGCAAGTTGAGCTCGTGCGCATCCGGCACCCGCCAGCCTCCGCCGTCCAGCGAGCCGCGGTAGAGATCCAGGATCCAGGGCCTAAGCTCGGGCGCGAAGCGCAGCAGGAAGGTGGAAAGGTCGTAGGCGGCGGGGCCGATACCCGCATGGTCCCAGTCGATGAAGCGCACCCGGGGGCCTTGGGCGGTGGGCTCCACGAAGGTGTTGGTGGTCCACAGGTCGCCGTGCAGGAAGGTCTCCGGGCCGCCCCAGAGCTCGAGCGCCCGGGCGCGCCGAGGCCCTTCGTCGAGCAGCCGACGGTGCCGTTGGAGCAGCCGGTCGCGCAGTGCCGCCTCGGCGTCCGTGAGCGCGACCTGCGGCGGGCGCAGCGCCTCGAGGCTGTAGAGCGCATCGCGCACGCTGGACCAGAAGAAGGCGGCCCCGAGGTCCTGACCATCGAGCCGGCACTCGGCGAGCAACGGATGCGACGCGAAGCGTGAATGGAGGCCGGCGATCACGCGCACGGCGCTCGCCACCCGCTCGCGATTCGGCTCGCGGGGATCGAGCATCCACGGGCCGAGGTCCTCGTACACGTGCCACACCCAGCCGGCGGACCGCTGGGCGCCGATCCCCAGGAGCGCCGGGGCGATCCCGTCCAAGCCCGCCTCGGGGAGCCAGCGGCGGATCGCCAGCTCGTTGCGCCGCGCCGGCTGAGGCTCCATGCGCTTGATCACGAGCGTGCGGACCTCGTTCCCGACCGCCACTTCCAGGCGAAACACGCGGCGCTTGAGCCGCTCGAGCCTCGTCAAGCGGGCGAGCCGGCGCGGGCCGCCGATGGCCTCGGCGACCGCCCATTCCAGCTCTGGAATCGCCGGCTGCTCGCAGTCGGCGAGCGCGCGCCCGAGTCCCTCGATCATTCGGGATGCTCCTGGATCTTCGATACGCGGAGCACCCACCGGGCCCGCGCCTCGCTCCTGAGGCGCCGGCCAACGCCGGGTCACGGTCCTCGGGGGAGGTGACAATGAGGACCGTCCTGGCCTCCAGAACTATCAATTGGTCTGTTTAGGCTTACCAATCATATATCAATTCGACATCCCCGTCGACCCACCGTTGGATCCGCCCGCGCGGCGCGGGGCGGGGTCGCCCCTAGGCTTGCGTTGCGTGCAGTGGGCACCCTGATTGTGAGCCTCGCCGGTTCCTGCGGGCTCACGGGTGCTCTGAGAGTCCTGTCTGGAAGCCGTTGACAGGCGTCCCCGAATCAGTTAGAGGTCTAAAGTTGGGGCTTCCGGCTTTGGTGTGGGTGAAAGAGCGGGCCTGAGCGCCGCCTGATAGATTCCGCGCGGACCTTTTCCAGGAGACGCGCGATGACCGATAGCCGGACGCTGTACGCCACGCTGCTGGGGATCACGGTACCCTGGGGCGTAGAGCTGGTCGAGATGAAGCAGGAAGCGGGCGAGGTGCACGTGACGGTGGCGCTGCCGGCGAACACGCGCTGGGTGTGCCCCGAGTGCCTGGTGGCGGCACCGATCCACGACCACCAGGACCGCACCTGGCGCCATCTCGACACCTGCCAGTTCAAGACCTTCGTGCATGCGCGCGTCCCTCGGCTCAACTGTCCGACGCACGGGATCCGCCAGTTGCGGGTGGCGTGGGCGGAGCCGGGCTCGCGCTTCACGGCACTGTTCGAAGCGCTGGCGATCGACTGGCTGAAGCAGGCGAGCCTGAGCGCGGTGGCGAAGCAGCTGCGGATCAGCTGGGACGAAGCCGACGGCATCATGGCGCGCGCGGTCGAGCGCGGCCTGGCGCGGCGCCAGCTCGAGCCGCCGCGCTACGTGGGCGTGGACGAGACCTCGTTTCAGAAGCGCCACGAGTACGTGACCGTGGCCAGCGATCTGGAGCGGGCGCAGGTGCTGTACGTGGGCGACGACCGCGGGCAGGAGGCGCTGGACGGGTTCTGGCGGAGCTGGACGCCCGAGCAGCGCGCGCGGATCGAGGCGGTGGCGATGGACATGTGGGAGCCCTACATCCGCTCGACGCGGGCGTACCTGGCCGACGCCGAGCAGAAGATCGTGTTCGACAAGTTCCACGTCGCCCAGCACCTTGGCCAGGCGGTGGACGAAGTGCGCAAGCGCGAACACCGCGACCGGATGGCCGCGGGCGATCCGATCCTCAAGGGCACCAAGTATGACTGGCTGCGCAGCCCGAAGGGACGCAGCTGGTCGGAAGCCCGCGCCTTCACCCTGCTGCGCGCGATCGTCACCACCGTGGCGCGCGCCTGGTCGCTCCGGGAAGCCGCCATGGAGCTCTGGCAGCTCCACTCGCAAGCCGCCGCCGACCGGAACTTCAAGCGCTGGTTCCATTGGGCCCGTTGCAGTCGCCTCGAGCCGGTCCGCCGGGTGGCGGAGATGCTCAAGCGTCACTGGGCGAACATCCGGACCTTCTTCCAGCATCGCATCACCAACGCCGGTGCGGAGTCGATCAACGAGAAGATCCAGACCGTCAAGCGCCGCGCGCGGGGCTTCCGCAGCCGGGAGCGCTTCCGCAACGCCATCTACTTCCACTGCGGCGGGCTTGATCTCTACCCGGCTACGATGCGCGCGGGCTCATGAATCTACCCACACGATTCCCGGAAGGCCCCCAAACCCTATCATTGGTGCTGCTCTCCGAGACTCGGAGCAGTGACCGCACTCCACTCCTGGCTCAGTCCAATGATTGCGCGTTGACGCTCTACTCCACGGGTATCCTAACGTACCTAGTCTCCTCCCAAATCTCGTGCGGAAACTCGCCACTCCTCACCACCCGCCCCAGGACGCAGGCCTTCCCGAGGACCACGCTTGCCCTATATCCGCCAGCAGCATCGCCCCCCTGATCGTCAACATGACACCTTCCTTCGTCCACCGCAGCCCGAGCTCTCGCACCTCGGACAGATCCGCGTATGCGGAGAGCGGTACCTCGATATTCTCCGCGCCCCTCGCAGCAATAATACCTACAATCACCGTCCTCGGTTGCGACGCAGGTCTGCCCCAGTAATCGCCGTTCAAGACCTGGCGACGCGCGCCCACACTGTCGATACTTACGACGACACGCACTGCAGTTGTGTCCTGGACCTTCATCGTCGCCCTGACCTCACCAATCAGTAAGCCGTTCGCTGCCTGCGCCGGCACCCGAACTGAAGAGTCGCCGCTCATTGCGCGGCCCTGCTGCGTCGCTGGGGCCGTGGCCAAAATGGGGCTCAGGGCTAAGAGCAGCACGCCCGCCAAGATCATCTGTCACCTCCCTACCACCACTACTCAGTCAAGCCCGCGAAACCCCGTCCTTCCAAAGATCGCGTACAAGCCGAACACGACGCCGAAGAACAGCATCGTCCATCCGTGCCTTTGAGAGTGCACGCTGTTGATACCGGCGATTCCGTAGACCACGACCACGGGGCAGAGTATTCCGGCGGCAATGCGAAATCCGATCCTTGCGGCTTTCGGACGCTCGGTCCTCACGCGCCTCCGCTTCGCGGGCATGGCCAGCACCCGCCCTCCGGCTGGTCGCGTCCGCCGGGGCGACGGTCCGGACGGCGCGACCCTGTCGCCGTTATCGGCCTCAAGGGCTGTGGACAACTGCCCTTGCTCGACCCCCCTCGAATGATAGACTTCTCTCCAAACTCGATCATTGGCCTGAGACTCACGGAACGCGGAGGCCAGCACCAGCCGGGCCAATGAAATCGCGGTTCGGCCACGCGAGATCGGTCGAACTCTATCACTCGGCCAGTTTTTCGTTGCTCCAGTCGGCGGTCGCTTCGCGGATTCCCTGGTTAGCGCCCCGCCAACGGCATGCGGCCCGACTGTCCGAGCATCGGGATCGCCGCCCTCACGTAGGTATCTCCGGCCGCGCATCGCCCCTGCGCATCACCCCTCGTCTCCCACCCCCGCGCAGAGTATCCTGCCGCCCATGCCCGTCGTCCGCCTCGCCGACCTCCTCGATCAGCCCGCCGCCACGACGTTCCTGCGCGGCGTGGTCGCGGGCGGGCGTTACGCGAACGCCTATCTCTTCTACGGGCCCGCGGGCGTCGGCAAGGGGACGGCGGCCCTCGCCTTTGCCCGCGCGCTCCTGTGCGAGCACGGCGCCGGAGCGCTGCCCGCCGCCCCGAGCCTGTTCGACGCGCCGGCCACCGCGGCGTGCGGCGAATGCCCCGCCTGCCGCAAGACCGCCACGCTCCAGCATCCCGATCTCAGGTTCCTGTTCCCGGTCTCGGGCGAGGAGAACAAGCTCGACGAGACGATCGACGAGACGCTGACCGCCCTGCGCCAGGACCCGCTGTTCGTCTTCACCTACGACAAGGCGGCCTCGATCCGGATCTCGCTCACGCGCGACCTGCTGCGCGAGCTGGCGTATCAGCCCTTCGAGGCGGCGCGGCGCGTGGTGGTGGTCCGCGATGCCGACCGCATGCGCGAGGACCAGTACTCGGCGCTGCTCAAGTCCATCGAGGAGCCGGGGCTCACCACCGTCTGGGTGCTCACCACCTCGCGCCTGCACCGCGTGCCCGCCACGATCCGCTCGCGCTGCCAGCGGGTGCGCTTCGTCCCGCTCACCGAGGCGAGCGTCACCCAGTTCCTCACCAGCCGCGCCGAGGTGGCCCCCAACGCGGCGCGCATCCTCGCGGCGCTGTCGAGCGGCAGCCTCGCGCGCGCCATCGCGCTGCGCGAGACCGATCCGATCGCGCTGCGCAACCAGGCGCTGGCGCTGCTCGAGCCGGCCCGCCGCGGCGACCCGTCGGCGCTGTGGCTGGCGGCGCAGAAGTTCATGAACTTCGGCCGCACCGGCCGCGAGGCGCTGCGGCGGATGGTCGAGTTCCACGAGCTGTGGCTGCGCGACCTGCTGCGCGCGCGCTACGGCGCGCCGCGCGAGATGCTGGCCAACCGGGACCACGAGGAGGCGATCCGGCGCCAGGCCCAGGAGCTGGACGCCGGCGAGATCCGGCGCCGGCTGATGGTGCTCGAGGAGGCCCTGCGCTCGATCGAGGGCAACGTGAGCGCCGACCTGACCATCTTCTCCACCATGGCGCGCGTCGCCGGCGCCCGCCCGGGCGAGGGCGAGTGGCCCGCGCATCCCGCGGGACGCTGGGACTACTGAGCAGCCGCACGGACGTGAACCGACGCACCCACACCAGGAGGTGTCCATGAAGCTCCGTCTCGCGTTGTGCCTTGGCGTCGTATCGCTGTCCCTGCTGCAGTCGGTCCCCGCCGGGGCGATCGGGCGGCCGTTCCAGATCGGCTTCGGCGGCGGGATGAGCGTGCCGGTCAGCAACGCGAAGGACGCGTTCAAGACCGGGTTCCATGGCCAGGCGATGGTGAAGTGGAAGCCGCCGGCCATCCCGTTCGGCCTGCGCGGCACGGTGGGCTACGAGCGGATGGACCTCAAGTCGCTGGCGCCCGGGACCAGCGGCCACGGCTCGATCCTGTCGGGGCTCGGGAACGTGACCCTGGGGATGTCGGTCGGGCCGATCCGGCCCTACGTCCTCGCCGGTCTCGGGGCATTCAACACCAAGGCCACGGTGAGCGGCGCGGGCAGTGCGTCGACGACCAAGTTCGGTATCGATGGGGGCGCCGGCGTCGAGTTCAAGCTGGGGTCCTTCTCGGGATTCCTCGAGGGCAAGGTCCAAGAGCTTCAAGACGCTCGTCATCCCGGTCACGTTCGGGGTGGTCTTCTAGGCGGCACGCGGGCGCCCCGCGGGCGTCGGTGCGACGGCGGGCAGGGCGGTGTCCCGTGTGCCCTGGCCGCCGTGATTCGTCCACCCGGGGGTAACGCGGTCGGGCGTCGCCCCACCGCCGGAGTACGTTCCATGACCGTGGTCGATTGGCTGCTCGACTCGGACCCGTCGATCCGCTGGCAGGTGATGCGCGACCTGACCGATGCCCCCGCCGACGAGGTCGCGGCCGAGCGGGCCAGGGTCGCCCGGGAGGGCGTGGGCGGGCGGCTGCTCGCCCTCCAGGCGCCCGACGGCCGCTGGGGTGGCGCGGCGTGGAACCACGGGTGGAACTCGACGATGCACGTGCTGTGGCTGCTGCGCCACCTGGGGCTCGACCCCGCGAGCGCGGAGGCGCGGCGCGCGGTCACGCTCGTCCGCGATCACGTGACGTGGCGGGGGTGCGGTCCGCCGGAGTGCCACGACAACCCCTTCTTCGCCGGGGAGCTCGAGCCCTGCATCAACGGGCAGGTGGCGATGGCGGGCGCCTACTTCGGTCAGGATGTCCAGGGCCTCATCGACCGGCTGCTGGGCGAGCAGCTGTCCGACGGTGGCTGGAACTGCGAGGCGCCGAGCCGCTCGACGCGGTCGTCGTTCAACACGACCCTCTGCGTGCTGGAAGCACTGCTCGAGCACGAACGGGCGGGCGGAGGAACCCCGAACGTCATCGCGGCCCGTCTCCGCGGCAAGGAGTACCTGCTCGAGCGCCGGCTCTTCCGCCGGCGATCGACCGGCGAGGTGATCGAGCGGGATCGCAAGGGCGGCGCCGCGTGGACGCGCTTCGCCTTCCCGACGTGGTGGCACTACGATGTGCTGCGCGGGCTCGAGTACCTGCGCAGCGCCGGCGTCACGCCCGACGAACGGGTGGCCGAGGCGATCGAGTTGGTCGTCTCGAAGCCCGACGCCGACGGGCGGTGGCCGCTCGAGGTCCAGCATCCCGGCGTGATGCCGGCCGACCTGGACCAAGGCGAGGGACAGCCGAGCCGATGGAACACCCTGCGCGCCCTGCGCGTGCTCCGCTGGCACCGTGCGTCGCCTAGGAATCGACCCTAAAGCCTACTTGATCAAGAGCCCCTGACCGCGGCCAGCGCGAAGCGATGGTCGCGCAATGTATTGCGCGAAAACGGGACCACCTGTCCCGTTTGGGGTGTATGTCTATCGCTCGCAGGGTTGCTCGCTCAGCGGGTCGCGGGGGTACCGACCCGATGGGTCGAGACGGAGGCCTCACATGCGGAGAACAGTCCTGGTGGCTTGCGCGGCCGCTCTTCTGATAGGCGCGTGCAGCAAGGGTCCGACGCGCGCGATCGTCGACGGCTACACGCTCCATGGCGTGGTGACCGCGCGGGACGGCGCTCCGTTGCGCGACGTCTCGGTTCTCCTTGGCCGGGAAGGCTCGAGCGAGTTTCATCCGTTCGCGACGACCGGCGCCGACGGAGCATTCCTGTTCCAGCCCGCGCCGGCGACCGGACCCAGCACGGAGGTTTTCCGGTTCGAGAAGCCGGGGTTCGTGGCTCGGGAGGAGTTCGCCCGGACCGCGACCCGTCTCGAGCCATACCGGTATCGTTTGGAAGTCGAGCTGGATCCCGAGCCCGCTCCGTGACCGCCTCCGCGGTTCATCAATCGCAGGTTTAGAGCTTGGCGAACTCGACGCGGCGATTCATCGATCGCCCTTCGGGCTTGGCGTTGCTCGAGACCGGCTGCATGTCGCCCTTGCCGTCGGTCTGAAAGCGGTCCGCGCTCACGCCGAACTGGGTCGACAGCACTTTCGCCACCGAGGCGGCGCGGCGCTTGGACAGGTCGAGATTGCTGTCCTTGGCGCCCACGTTGTCTGTGTGACCGGTGATCTTGAGCTTCACGTCCGCGTTGGTCCCCATGTAGCCCGCGACCTGCCGCAGGACGGGGGCGGATTCTGGCAGCACCACGTCCGATCCGGTGGCGAAGAGGATGCCGTGGGTCACGAGCTTGCCCTCGGCCAGCAGGTCTTTGGGCGGTCGCGGCCCTTGGGCGAAACGCACGTTCGCGATCATCGGCTTGCTGGGCGCGCCCAGGCCGATGTTGAACTCCTCCGCGGCCCCCTGCGCGCTGACGTCGGGGATGTTCCCCACGCGCTCGCGATCGAGATAGACCTTCAGGGCCGAGCCTCGACCCAAGAACATCACGTGGTGGCGGCCCTCGATGGGCGATCCTTCGATCGGGGTGATCGAGTTGATCGAGCCGGACTGGACCGTGAAGCCCGAGCCGCTGTAGGGGAACATCGCCAGCCACACCTGTTGGTCCGCCTTGGTCCGTCCGGAGACCTTGAGGGCGATGGCTCCCTGGAGATTCACGCCGTAGAAGTCGAACTCCAGCGTCCAGAGATCGGGCATGCCCGAGGTCTTCATGCGGATCTCGCCGTCATTGCTGGCGCAGCGCAGCCAGCGCTGTCCTTGCATCTCCGCCACCTCGAACGTGCCCGACACCAGCTTCCACCGCGCAGGGAACTCGCCCAGATCGTCCTGGGTGAAGTCGTCGAAAAAGAGCACGCTGTCGCCGGGCACGAAGTCGAACTTGGTGGAGACGGCGGAGAACGTGCCGCTGCCCTTGGCGCCGCCGGTGGCTACGCTGTCCTTGGCGCCGCCCGAAGCGTCCGAAGCGGGAGCCGCCTTGTCGCCCTTGCCGGTCGCCGCCTTCTCGGCGTCGTCCACGGCCTTGTCGGTGGCGTCGGCGGCTTTCTTGGTGGTCTTCTCCTTCGCCTTCTGCTTGACGGCGTCCATGATGCCGGAACGGGCGACAGGCGCGGCGACGAGGGCCAGGAGCGCGAAGCAGGCGAGCGCGGAGGCGATCCGAATGCGGCGCATAGAATCCTCCCTAGGGTGCGAACCACGAGTCGCGGGGGGCCTCGGCATGGGCCACGCGAGCGGACAATACCGCATCATGGGCGTTCCTGACGTCCCGTTCCGTGGAAGGCTCTCCAGACGGGAAGGACCATCGGCGGTTGGCATGCAGGCGACGGCGCGGGCAAGGTCTGCCAGATCGATCGTGGGGATGCGAGATCATCCTCTGCGAAGACGCCACGCGCAGGGACAAGGCGCGGCCGTTCATCGAGCTGACCCCGGACGGGCCCTGGATCCTACCAATCGGGAGCCATTACTGCCCACCGTTCCGGGATGAAACCCGCCCCCGAGTGCGCTATCCTCGACCGGTCAGTCCTCCGCGTGCGCGGGGGCTCTTCATAGCCGGCCAGGGCCCGGTGGATGTCCGCCGGAACGGGACCGGATCACGCTGCATCACGATTCGCCGGCGCTCGCCGGCGTTTAGGGCGGATTCCCATCCGCCATAGAGGACTCCGGCCATGGCCGAGATCGTCCAGGTCGCCATGCGCGGCTCGCGCAAGGAGTTCTATCTCAACTCCCGCGGGCTGTGGCTGCGACTTCGCGACCGCATCATCGTGCAGGCCGACCCCGGCGAGGCGATCGGCTCGGTGTTCCTCAAGGACCCGACCCTGGTCGAGCTCAAGCGCCCCAAGAACGTCACCCGGGAGATCATCCGCAAGGCCACCGAAGAGGACCTGGACCAGGACGACCACAACCGGGCGCTGGAATCCACCGCCTTCGAGTACTGCCTGGCCCGGATCGCGGGCCGCGAGTTGACCATGGACCTGTCGGAGGTGGAGGTGGCCTTCTCCGGCCACCGCATCACCTTCTACTTCTCGGCCGAGCATCGCGTCGACTTCCGGGAGCTGGTCAAGGACCTGGCGGCCCGGTTCCACACCCGCATCGAGCTGCGTCAGATCGGCGTGCGCGACCAGGCCAAGCGGCTCGACGGCTGCGGCCCGTGCGGGCGCGCCTTCTGCTGCTCGACCTGGCTCAAGGACTTCCACCCGGTGACGCTCAAGATGGCGCGCGAGCAGCAGCTCTCGCTCAACCCGGGCAAGATCTCGGGCGCGTGCGGGCGGCTGTTGTGCTGCCTCGCCTACGAGCTGACCACCTACCGCGAGAACCATCAGAAGCTGCCGCCGCCGGGGACCAAGCTCAAGACCGGCAAGGGCGTGCTGACGGTGACTCGTGCCGAGATCTACCAGGACGCGGTGTGGCTCAAGGACGACGAGGGCGGCGAGCATCGCGTCGCCTACGCCGACCTGCCGCCCGGGCCCTACCACACCTGCGGCGACTGCAACTGCGGGGCGAAGAAGAAGGGCCGCGACGACAAGCCCGACGAGCCCGAGGAGACCCCGCCCGACGCGTGGGCGGTTCCGCCGGAGACGCCGCAGGGCTGAGGGTCGGCCGGCACGCGCCGCCCGCTCAGGCGGCGCGGCGGAGCGACCCCGGGGTCGCCGCCGCGCTGCCCGCCCGCCACTCCCAGTAGAGCGTGGCCGCCATCCAGGCCAGCGCCAACATCATGATGGCCGCGCCGAGGCGCTGGCTCGCACGCGCCAGGTCGTGCTCCTGACCGAGGCGGCCGGTCTCGGTCATCAGATACTCCCAGTCGTGGAAGCCGTAGGGCGAGCTCTCGCCGGTGTTGCCGCCCAGGAGCGGCAGCTCACCGGTGCCGGCGTCGTCGATGTAGGGGGCGATGTCGAGGAAGTTCTCGCCGAACCACCAGAGCCCGACCGCCGCGCCGAATGGATCGCGGGTCTTGAGCAGCAGCGTGAGGCAACACACCATCGGCATGATGAGCTGGCCGAGTGTCCCGCCCAGCGTGCGCACGAAGTCACCGAACGGCGTGAAGACGACGTGCCCGGCCTCGTGGAACGGCGTGTTGACCAGATGCAGGAAGGACTGGCCGACGCCGTTGCTCTCGATGGTGGTCGCGATGAGCCGCAGGCCCCAGATGGCGAGGAAGACGAGAGCCACGCGGCGGCGCGCTGTGTCGAGGGTGGGTAGACGCGGAACGCGGCCCCGTCCTCCGCGGGCGCGGGGCGCGCGGCCGCGCCGGCTCCAGTCTCGCGCGGCTGCCTGGCGAACAGGACGCCGCAGTAGTCGCAGAGCAGGTTTGCATCCTCCTGCTCCATGTGGCACTTGGGGCATCGCATGGGCTCGGTTATCGGCCCGCGGGGACCGCGAGCCTGAATTAGCGCCGCGACCGGGCCGCTATAGCCCGCGCTTCGCGAAGCTCCGCGCCGCGATGATCACGACCACCAGGGTGTAGGCCGCCGCCCACCACACCATCGCCGGGCTCGGCACCGAGGCCGGCGAGAACGGGGTCACGCGCAGGTCCCGCATGAGCGCCGGCTGCATCATCCAGGCGGCGCGCTGCCAGAGCGCCTCGGCCGGCATGAGCAGGCTCGCGACCGTGCCCACGTCGCGCGCAGCCTGGTTGTCCACGTAGGTCCCGATCTGCTCGACCCAGTTGCCGATGAAGGCGAGGCCGTAGAGGCCGAAGGCCATCATGCCGTTGGTCACGGTCGAGAGCCGCGTGCCGCCGGCGATCGAGACCGAGACCAGCAGCACGACTTCGACCAGCATCAGCGGGATCCCGCCCGTGATCCCGGGCGGGGTGAAGTGCCCGATCGCGCGGGCGACCAGCAGCACGCCGCCGGCCATGCCGGCGAGGTAGCCGGCAACCACCAGCACGTAGGCGAGCCACTTGCCGAGCAGGATCTCGACCCGGCGCACCGGCTTGGCCGCCAGCGCCTGCATCGAGCCCGAGGCGATCTCCCCCGAGAGCGTGTCCACCGGCAGCAGCACCGCGCTCATCATCGCCAGCAGGTTGACGGCGTAGAGGCCGGCGAGGGTGATGGCGTTGAGCGCCACGCGCTTCTCGATCAGCGTCATGCGCGCGTTGCGCCCGACGTCGCGGGCGATGAAGTGGAATCCCACCCCGTAGAGGATCAGGAACGCGAGCCCGCCCAGGAGTGCGGCGAGGAGCACGCGCCGGCGCATGGCTTCGTGGAGGGTCAGGTGCACCACCACCAGGAGTCGCTTCATGCGCTCATCCGGGCGCCTGGTCGTCGCCCATGATCTCGAGGAACAGGGCCTCGAGCGAGCGCCGGACGGTGCGCAGCTCGTGGAGCGCCACGCCGCGGCCCACGAGCCACCGGGCGATCTCGGGCAGCGCCGCGTCGTCCGCGACCTTGAGCCGATGCCAGCCGGTGGCGCCCGGGCCCGCCGCCAGCGCGGCCGCCGACTCGTTCGCGGCCCCCGCGGCCGGCGACAGCAGCCGGCCGAACCGCGCCAGGCCGGCCGCGGTCTCGGCGTCGAGCGGCCCGACGCGCAGCTCCACCTCGACCCCGGCGGTCTCCTCGCCCAGCGTCATCTCGCGCAGCGTCCGCCCGCCCTTGATGAACGTGACGCGATCGCAGGTGACCTCGACCTCGCCCAGCAGGTGCGAGTTGAGGAACACCGTGACGCCGCGCTCGCGCAGCTCGCGGATGACGTCGCGCACCAGCAGACGGCCGATCGGGTCCAGGCCCGAGGTGGGCTCGTCGAGGAACACCAGCCGCGGCTCGTTCACCAGCGCCAACGCCAGGCCGACCCGCTGGAGCATGCCCTTGCTGTACTCGCGCAGCTTGCGGTCGGCCGCCTCGGTCAGGCGCACCCGCTCGAGCAGCGCGTCGGCGCGCGCGTGGAGCGCGCGGCCGTGAAGACCGAACAGCCGCCCGTGGAAGCGCAAGATCTCGCGGCCGGTGAGCCAGTCCTGGAAGCGGAAGTGCTCCGGCAGGAACCCGACGCCCGCCCGTGCGCGCCGGTCGCCGACCGGGGCACCGAGCAGCGCGGCGCGGCCCGCGCTCGGCGCGACCAGCCCGAGCAGCATCTTGAGCGAGGTGGTCTTGCCGGCGCCGTTCGGGCCCAGGAAGCCGAAGACCTCTCCCTGCCGGACCGACAGGGAGAGGTCCGCGACCGCGAGCTTGCGCCCGAACCGCTTGCGCAGCCCGTGGGTCTCGACGGCCAGGTCGCTCATGCGGCCTGAGGCTACCTCACCGACTCGGCCACCTGCATCACGTCCTCGGGATCGAGGGTGCCCCGGAGCGCGAACACGCGCTCGCCTTCGGTCCACAGCACCACCGTCCCGGCGCGGCGGCGATCCGCGCCCGCGCCGTCCGGCTTGGTCGTGGTGATGAGCAGCCCGGGATTGCCCCGCACCGTGACCGAGCGGAACGAGGAGGCGTTGGTCGGCACCGGGACCAGCAGCGTGCTGCGCCAGTCCAACGACGCCGCGATCCGCCGCGCCTCCGAGGCGTCGAGGCCCAGGATGCGCAGCCCGATCTCGCCCAGCCGCGGCAGGTCCACGCCGGTCGGCAGGGAGATCTCGGGGCTCCGCGCCTGGATCAGCGACAGGCGGTGGCGATCCGAGCGGTAGCTCTGGATGACGACCGGCAGCGTGTGCACCGCGATCTGCTGACCGTCGAGTCCGGCCGGCACCTCGACGTCGTTGAGGTCGAGGGCGGCGAGCAGGTCGCGCAGGCGCGAGGCGCTGACGCTCAAGCGCGCGCGCCCTTCGCGGCTCACGGCGACGGTGTCGAGCGCCAGGCCCGCGGGCAGATAGGCCGGCGCGGCGACGCTGAATCCGGCCGGGCCCGCGGCGGCGGCCAGCGAGCTCTGGACCACCGGCGGCCCCGGCTCCTGGAGCACGTCCTTGTGGTCGAAGATCATCATGGCGGCGTGGTCGCGGTCGAGGGCCCGCAGCTTGTCCATGCGCGCCCCGTCGAACGGCACGGCGACGAAGCTCCGCACCCGGAACAGGTCGAGCAGGGACTGGGCCCCCGCGCGCACCGCTGGGAAGGCGAACAGCGCCGCCACCACCGCGATCAGGGCGGCGGCGGCGGCGAGCAACGGCCGCCAGGCGCGGGCGGGGGCTCCCTCCTCCTGCTCGCGCAAGGTCTCGCGCAGCCGGCGCGCGTACCCGGCGGGCGGATCGCGCCGGAACTCCTGCAGGAACTTATCGTCGTTCTCCATCGGGATCCCCTTTCTCACCAGCGGGCGCGCAGGTCCTGCACCACACGGTGCAGCAGCGTGCCCACGTTGGATTCACTCAGTCCGGTGATGCCGGCGATGGCCCGGTTCGTGAGGCCGACGCCGTACTTGAGCGCCACCAGCTCGCGGTCGCGCCCGGCCAGCGTCGCGAGCAGGGCCCCGAGCCGGTCCAGATCCGACCGCCGCACCGCCACGTCCTCGGGCGTGGAGCCGGTCGTGACCGAGGCCGCCGCCTCGAGCGGCAGTTGCGGCCGCGCCGCACGGTAGTGGTCCACCGCCACGTTGCGGGCGATGGCCAGGAGCCAGGTCGAGAAGCCGGCCAGGTCGCGCCGGTAGCGGGCCCTCGCCCGCCAGGCCTTCTCGAACGTGATCGAGGTCAAGTCCTCGGCGACCGGCCCGTCCCCCACCCGGTAGCGGAAGAAGTTGTAGATGCCCGGCAACTGCTGGACGTACACCGCGTCCCAGTCCACGGCGGCGGCCGGGATCGACCGGGTCTCCATCCTGGCGAACAGCGCGTCCTCAGCGGTCATCAGACCAATATACGGTCGGGGCGGGGAAGTATCACAGGCGGCCGAGGCGCCGGGACGAGCCCGGGCCGGTCCGCGACCGCGTCGGGGAACCCGTCGAGACTGTCACCGTCGTTGTCGGTGCTGTACACGAATGACTGGCCGCGCGGCCAGTTGGCATGACGAAGGCCTGACATGGTGGGAGGTGAGCGGGAGAATCGCGTCGCGTCCAGTCTCCCGAACCTGCTCCACCGTCACGGTGTGCCCCCATCCATCACCGAAGTGGTGCTCAAACGCTTCGCCGTAATCTACCCGACGAAGCCCAAGAACTGGAGGCCCGACCCTCCGGGCACGCGTGCGCCCGCCACCGCCTGCGCAGGGGCTCGCTCGGCCCGCGCAACCAGCCGCCCCCACCACCTCTTCCGCCGTACGCTATACTCCGTCGTTCATTTCCACTCCGGAGACCGTGTGCCCGCTCGCTTCTACCTCACCACCGCCATCGACTACGTCAACGGTCGGCCCCACCTGGGCCATGCCTACGAGAAGGTGCTCGCCGACGCCCTGGCGCGCTTCCACCGCCAGCGCGGCGACGCCACCTTCTTCCTGACCGGGACGGACGAGCACGGCCAGAAGGTCGCCCGTGCCGCCGAGGCCGCGGGCAAGACGCCGCGCCAGTTCGTGGACGACCTGGTCCCGCACTTTAGATCTGCCTGGAAGGCGCTGGGGGTGTCCTACGACAAGTTCGTGCGCACCACCGACCCGCGCCACGAGCTGGCGGTCCAGGAGCTGTTCCGCCGGCTCAAGGACGCGCGCAGCCCCAAGACCGGCGAGCCGGTGCTGTTCGAGGAAGAGTACGAGGGGCTCTACTGCGAAGGCTGCGAGGGCTTCAAGCAGGAGAAGGACCTGGACGAACAGGGGCGCTGCCCCGAGCACCTGACCGTGCCCCGGAAGGTGCGTGAGTCCAACTTCTTCTTCCGCCTCTCCGAGTACGACGAGGCCCTGCTCAAGCACCTCGAGGACCACCCCGACTTCATCCAGCCCGACTACCGTCGCAACGAGGTGCTCAACGTCATCCGCGACGGACTGCAGGACGTGAGCGTGACGCGGCCCAACGTGCCGTGGGGCGTGCCGCTCCCGGAGGAGATCGAGGGTGGGGCGGGACACACGGTCTACGTATGGGCCGACGCGCTCCTCAACTACCTCTCGGCGATCGGCTGGCCGGAGCGCAAGTACTCGCTCTGGTGGCTGGCCAAGGAGGGCGAGACCGGCGGCGCCGGGGCGGCGCGCGAGGACGTGTTCCGCCACCTCGACGGTCAGGGCCGTCCCGGGGCCGCGTGGGCCGGGACCACGGCCAAGAAGCACACCAACGCGCTCCACCTGATCGGCAAGGACATCAGCCGGTTCCACTGCGTGCTGTGGCCGGCGCTGCTGCTCGCCGCGGGCGTGCCGCTGCCGCGCCAGATCTACGTCCACGGCTTCATCTACGCGCGCGGCGGCCGGCTCTCGAAGTCGGCCGGCAACGTGGTGGACCCGATCGAGCTGGCGGAGCGCTTCGGCGCGGACGCGCTGCGTTTCTACCTGCTCGACGCCATCCCCACCGGTCGCGACGGCGAGTTCACGCTCGATCAGCTGGTCGAGCACTGCAACACGCACCTCGCGAACGACCTCGGGAACCTCGCCAGCCGCAGCGTCACCATGGTGCACAAGTACTTCGGCGGCGCCCCGCCCGCCGATTGGGATCCTACGTCCCTTCAGGACCCCGAGGCGCGCGCCGCCCTCGAGGCGCTCATCGCGGCCGCGACCACCGCGGCCGAGGAGGTGCCGAAGGCCTTCCTCGAGCTGCGCGTGCACGAAGCGCTCGATCACGCCTGGGCGCCGGTGGTGCGGGCGAACGAGTTCATCGAGCGCGTGAAGCCGTGGGCCGTGGCGAAGGACCCGGCGCGCCGGGTCGAGCTGGCCACCGCACTCAACGCGCTGCTCGAGACGCTGCGGCTGGTGGCGTTCTGGTCCTGGCCCGCGATCCCCGGCAAGAGCGAGGAGCTGTGGGCGCTCCTGAGCCTGCCGGGCGGGCCGGGCGAGGCGCGCGATGGGGCCGCGCAGCCGGCGTACGGCGGCGGGGCCGTCAACGGGCGCCCGCTGGGCGAGGTGAAGAGCCTGTTCCCGCGCATCGAGCTCGAGCCCACGGCGTAGGCCGCGGCCCGGGCAGCGAGCGCCACGCCTGTGATCGACACCCACTGCCACCTCTGCGACCGGCGCTTCGACCGCGACCGCCAGTCGTGCCGAACGACGCTGGCCATAGCCGAGCGACACGAGGGAGTCTTCGCGGCTCTCGGGATCCACCCGCACCAGGCCGGCGGCAACGACGCCGAGCGTGTTCCCGAGCTGAGCACGCTCCTCGGGCACGACCGGGCGGTCGCCGTCGGCGAGACCGGGCTCGACTTCTTCCGCGACTACGCGCCGCGCGCCGACCAGGAGCGCTGGTTCCGCGCCCAGTTGGCGCTGGCCGACGAGGTGGGACTGCCGGTGGTCATCCACCAGCGCGCGGCCCTGGCGGACACGCTCGCCATCCTCGAGAAGATGCGGCCGGCCGCGGGAGGCGTGCTCCACTGCTTCGACGACGGCCCCGAGGCCGCCGCGCGCGCGCAGGCGCTCGGGTTCAAGCTCGGCCTGGGCGGCGTGCTCACCTACGGGCACGCGCCGCTCGAGGAGGTGGCACGCACCGCGCCCGAGGGGATGCTG
>VBPB01000032.1:3006-25220 GCA_005893365.1 Candidatus Eiseniibacteriota bacterium | reverse complement strand
TCCGCCTGCTGGTGGCCGACATCCGGTCGGGTGCCGGGCCGCGCGAGCTGCTCACGGTCTCGCGCGCCGGGGAGCCCTGCCGGCTCGGCCGGGGCCTCGGCCGCTCGGGCGAGGTGGACGAGGAGATGGCCGACCGGGCGGCGACGCTGGCGGCCGAGTTCGCCCGGCGCGCCCGCTCGCTGGGGGCCCGGCACATCGTGCTGGGGGCCACCGCGGCCCTGCGCGAAGCGGCCAATCGGGTCTCGGTCGTCGGGCTGATCGAGCAACGATCCGGCGTCCGCGTCCGCATCCTGTCCGGGCAGGACGAGGCCCGGCTGGTCTACCAGGCCGTGGTGCTCGGCCTTCGCGAGGTGGCCCGGCGCAGCCCGTGCGTCGTCTTCGACCTGGGCGGGGGAAGCACCGAGGTGGTGAGCGGCCTGGGCACGGAGTCCGGCCGCTGGGCGAGCATCCCCTTGGGCGCCGTCAGCCTGACCGAGCGGTTCGTCCGGACCGACCCGGTGGGGCCCGCGGAGTTGGCCGCCATCGCCGCAGCGGTCAAGGAAAGTCTTATGCAGCACTGTGCATCCATGCCCGAGGTCACGCCGATCCTGGCCGGCGTCGGCGGGACGGTCACGGTCCTGGCCTCGCTCGACCGCCAGCTGGCCACCTACGACCCATCGTCCATCGAGGGATGGCTCATCGAATCGAGCCGGTTGAACGGTCTGATCGACCGGGTGGCGTCCTCGACCGGCCGGAGCCGCGAGGACTGGCCCGTCATGGGGACCGGACGGTCGGACATCCTGGTGGCGGGCGTGATGGTGGTCCGGCAACTGGCCGAGCGGTTCCGCTCGCGCGGGCTGCTCTGCTCGACCCAGGGGCTGCGCTACGGGCTCGCCCGGCTGGCGGCCGCCGAGGCCGCCAAGAGCCCCGGCGGTGAGCACCGCTAGGACCGTCGCCGACATCCCAATCTTGCATCTAGGGCTTCGGGGCCGGAACGGTTCCTGATTGACCCTGCCCCGAACGCAGCGGATACTCTTGTCAGGTTCTTGGCAGGTCCCCTCCGTTCATAGCAGCCCTGGTTGCAGGGAAGCAGGCCCCGTGGGCTAGACGTCATTCTTTGTTCGCCAGTCGTGGAGGGAGCGTGCAGAGCACGAGACGCCTTGGCAACAAGCTCCTGATCACACTGGTCCTCTTCTTCATGGTGGTGTTGGCCGCTGCCGGGATGCCCTCCCGCTCCGAAGCGAGCGGGATCCTCAGTCCACAGGTCCTGAATGTGTTGGACGGGCCTGACCAGGCAACGACCATCAACTCCGGCGACCCCGACATCGGTGGTGGGATCGCGCCTCCGTCACCTACACTCAAGGGCGTGCGCCGGGTCATGCCGGCGGGTGGCACGAGGATCGCGAACTTCGCCGATTGGGTCCGATGGACCAGCAGGATCTGGGCGACGTTGCATCTAAGGAACGCGCGGTAGCCGTCGGGTCGCGCGGACCAAGCGCATCGTTGCAAGACCGGGCGCCCCGGGAACGAACCACCGGGGCGCCGAGCAGGGTGGCAGTACAACGAGGGTTCGAACGTGCATCGAGCGATCCCCCCCGATTCGCCTCATGCCTCGCCTTCCCAGGAAGGCGTGCAGCAGCACGAGGCGGTCGGCGATCTGCACTTGGCCGTCGACCACTTCGCGGGCGCCGTCGAGGAGTACACGGCGGCCCTGGCGATGCTGTCGGCGGATGCCCCGGTCGAGCGTTGCCGCATCCTCCTGCGGCTGGCGGACGCGTACTACCAGCGCGGTGATTTCGCGGCGGCGCTGCGGGCGCTCGCCGAGGCGCGGCCCTGGGCGCGGCGCCTGGGCGATCCGCGCCTGCGGGCCCATCTCGCCGCCGAGCTGGCGCGAACGTTGTCGGCGGTCGGACGGTACCGGCGCGCGCGGCGCTACGGGCTCCACGCCTACCGGGTGCTGCGCAACACCGACGATCACCGCACCGTGGCGCAGGCCGGCGTGTCGATCGGCTACTGCTGCGCCCGGCTCGGTGCCGCCGTCGAGGCGATCGACTGGCTGCAGAACGCGGCCGCGACCTTCCGGCGCATCGATGACGACGAGGGGCTGGTCACCGCCCTCAACAACCTCGGGCTGGTCTACAAGAACCTGCGGGAGTGGCGCGAGGCGACCCGGTTCTTGGAGCAGGCGATCCGGATCGACGAGCGCGCCGGCCTCTACGCCCGCATGGGGGCCCACAATCAGAACCTGGGGCTCATCCGCTACTACCTGGGCCAGTGGGACCTGGCCGAGGAGAACTTCCGGCGCGCCCTGCAGATCTATCGGGACACCGGCCATCCGCAGGGTGAAGCCGTGGCGCTCCTGGCGCTCGGGCGCCTGGCGCGCCGCCGGCGCCAGTACGACGTCGCCGAGGAGAACTTCCGGCGGGCGCTGGAGCTGGCCACCCAGGCGGGGGCCCAGCGTGAGATCGTCCTCGCGCGCGAGTTCACCGCCGAGGTGGCGCTGGACCGCGGCCGTGCCGCCGACGCGCTGGCGCTGCTCGAGCCGACGCTCGAGGACGCGCGGCTGGTGGCGCCGCAGGGCGACCTGGTCATGGAGCTCGAGAACCGCGTGGGCATCGCGCTGCTCCAGCTCGGGCGTGCCGACGACGCGCTCGGCCATCTGCTGAGCGGCATCTCGCTCTGCGAGCGGCTCGGCGACCGGCTCGAGCAGGCGGTGGGCGAGCGGGCCCTGGGGCGCCTCGAGGCCACCCGCGGCAACAGCGTCGGGCTCGAGCTCAAGATCCGCACGGCGGCCCGCACCTTCGAGGAGCTCAACGAGCGCTACGAGCTGGCGAGCACGCTCTCGGCCTGGGGCGAGTGGCTGCTGCTGCTGCCCTCGGGGCAGCGCATGCGGGTGGCGCTGGATCCGGTGGCCGACGCGGCGCGGCGGGCCGCGACGCTGTTCCGCGAGCTGGGCCTGCTGCCGCTGGCGGCCGAGGCCATGCTGGTGCTGGCGCGGCTCGAGGGCGAGCGCGAGCACTTCGATCACGCCGTGGCCCTGCTCGAGCAGGCCGAGCTGTGGCTGCGCGAGGCCAGCGATCCCGACGCCGAGACGCGCGCCGCGACCCTGCGGCGCGAGCTGGAGCAGCAGTACGTGGCGGTCTCGCTCTCCACCTGCAACGAGTTCCGCGCGCTCGACGAGGCCAACCGGCTGTTCCGCGACACCTCGGACATGGACGGGCTGCTGGCGCAGGCGGTCAAGCTCGCGGTCGAGCACTCGGGCGGGGACCGCGGGTTCGTGGCGTTCAGCCCCAGCGGCCGCCGCCTCGAGGTGGTCGCCCAGCACGGCCTCGGCCGCGACCGGGCCCGACGCATCCTCCAGACCATCGAGAGCATGGTCGGCCACCGCGTCGCCGAGGCCGGGCCGCTGTTCTCGAGCCGCGTGGTCGCCGATCCCCGCTTCGCCGGGGCGCTGCACGATTCGCTCGAGGGCGTGGGCTCGCTGGTGTGCGTGCCGCTCAACTTCCCCTCGCAGGCGGTCGGGCTCGTCTACGTGGACCGGTTCAGCGACAGCCTGCTCGGCGCCTTCAAGCAGCGCGAGCTCAACCTGCTCGCCGTGCTGGCCAACAGCGCCGCGGTGGCGATCGTCGAAGCCCAGCGCTCGCTGCTGCTCCAGGAGAACCAGGTGCTGCGCCAGCAGCTCAAGCCGACGCCGGGCATGGAGCGCGTGGTCTGCCAGTCGCGCGAGATGTCCGAGATCCTGAGCCTGCTCTCCAAGGTGGGCGACAGCTCGGCCACCGTGCTGTTCATGGGCGAGACCGGCACCGGCAAGGGCTTGCTGGCGCAGGTGGTGCACGAGATGTCGAACCGCCGCGACCGGGAGTTCGTCCAGGTCAACTGCGCCGCCCTCCCCGAGCAGTTGCTCGAGAGCGAGCTGTTCGGCTACGTGCATGGTGCCTTCACCGGGGCGCTGCGCGACAAGACCGGCCTGTTCGAGGAGGCCGACGGCGGCACCATCTTCCTGGACGAGATCGAGAAGGTCCCGGAGTCGGTCCAGGCCAAGCTGCTCCACGTGCTCGACCGCGGCGAGATCCGGCCGGTGGGCGCCACCCGCAGCCGCAGCGTCAACGCGCGGGTCATCTGTGCCACCGGCTGCGACCTGCGCGACCGCATCAAGGACGGCCGGTTCCTCGAGGACCTCTTCTACCGCCTCAACGACATCACGGTGCGCGTGCCGGCGCTGCGTGAGCGGCGCGAGGACATCCCGGTCCTGGCCCAGCACTTCCTCACCGTGTTCTCGCGCCAGATGGAGAAGCCGCTCAAGGGATTCGGCCCCGAGGTCGTGCGGGTGTTCCTCGAGAGCGAATGGCGCGGCAACGTCCGCGAGCTGGAGAAGGCGGTCAAGCGCATGGTGGTGCTGGCCGACGAGGGCGACGTGCTCGGGCTGGCGCTGCTGCCCGACGAGCTGCGCGAGGCCTCGACCTCCGAGCCCCACCGGACCGCGGGCCGGGCGCTGCGCTCGAACGTGGCGATGCTCGAGCGCCGGATGATCGCCGAGGCGCTCGAGCGGGTGCGCTGGAACAAGGCGCGCGCGGCCCGCGAGCTGGGCTTGAGCTACCCGACGCTCCTCGCCAAGATCCGGACCCTCAAGATCGAGCGCCGCCGGGCCGTCTGACCTCCCCGGCTCCCCGGAATCGTCAAAGTCCTGTCACGAATATCGACAAACAATTTTATAACCAAGCGCCCACGGGTAGGAGGGTTACGCGCTCCCGCCGTGGGCTCTCATATTTGTTTCGGTTATGGGCCCCGGAGGCCGGGTCGGAGTCACGATGACGGACGACGGATCTCCAGCGTCAGTCCGTTGCGGCCCATTAACTTGTGGGCTTTCTCATCCACGCCGCCGATGATGGCACACCGGCTGCTTTCTGCTGTCAGCGGAGGGGGGGACCTCCAGCAAAGCAGCACCAGCAGATGAGAAGTCGAACACGTGGCATCTGGGCTAGCCGGTTCCGTTCTGGCGCAGGACGAGGGTACGAGCCCCGGTCATCTCGACTAACGCACCTGCCTGAGCGACCGGCTAGCCTGGAGAAGCGAACCAGTCGGTTCCCTGTGATTCGGGCCCGGAGCGGGATGTCGGCGCGGCGGTTTCCGAGATAGACCCGGTCCAGCACAGCCGAGCCATCCGCTTCCGGACTCGCAGGGATTCAGGACACCGGTCAGTCGCGGTCTAGCCAAGCACTGGGGGATGTTCCGGTTCTGGCCGCGAGTCATCTGGCCGGTGTCCTGTTTTTTCTGCCGCTGTGGCGCACGCGCCCCACCCCTGCGTCGCGCCCGCACACCGCCTGAGCCTCGCTCGCCGCCCCGCCGGGTCCGCCCGCGCCTCGAACCGGTTCGCGCACAGCCGGTTGGTCGGGCGCCCAAGCACCGCGGCCATGCGTTCGGCGCGTGGCATGTCGATTGCCCTTCGCCTCCGTGATTCGGACCACGGATTCGGACACTTCGGAGGAGGGCTTCCCATGCGCGCCCGCTGGTTCATCCCGATCCTCGCCCTCGCGGCGCTGAGCGGCTGCCGCGACGATCTGAGCGCCCCGCGCGACCTATCCCCGCCGGCCGCGCCCCGCGGCTTCCGCAGCGTGACCGGGGACCACGCCGTCGACCTGAGCTGGCTCGCCAACACCGAGGCCGACGTGGCCGGGTACCGCGTCTACGAGGCCCCGTGCGCGAGCGGGCACGATTGCCCGTACACCCGCGTCGGCTCGACCGCGGGCACCGCCTTCACCGTGACCGGCCTCACCAACGGGCAGACCCGCTACTTCGCGGTCGCCGCCCTCGACGCCGCGGGGAACGAGAGCGACCTGAGCTACGACACCGTCTTCGACACCCCGCGCCCCGAGGGCACCGGTGCTGAGCTCCTGAGCTTCCTGACCAGCCCGGCGAACGCCGGCTGGGACTTCGCGGGAGAGCGGGTCCGCGCCTGGGACGATCCGCTCACCGACATGTTCTATGGCGACAACGGCTCGGTGTCCCAGATGTTCGTCCCGCTCACCGGCGACATCCAGGATGCGGGGTACGCCAGCAGCCTGGATGCCGTAGACTTCGCCCCCAGCGCGGGCTGGTCGCCGAGCGGCTCGGTCGAGTTGATCGTCGGCCACTGCTACGTGGTCCGGACCCCGGACGGCAACTACGCGAAGTTCCGGGTCAACCGGTTCATCATCCCGACGGTCGGTCGGCCGATCGTGGACTTCGACTGGGCCTACCAGGTGGCGACCGGCAATCCCGAGCTCAAGGCGCGGCCCGCGCGCCCGGCGGTGGTCGGGCGCCGGCCCATCACCTGGATTCGCTGAGGTGGGACCATGCGCGCGACCAGGTGGGGAGCGGTCGCCCTGGGCCTGCTGGCCCTGGGCGGCTGCGCCTACGGGTTCCGGACCGAAGCGGTCTCGGCGCGCTACAGCCCCCGGACCCGTCCCGACGCGTCGTACTTCTGCTACGACTGCCATGGCTACCGGTACTTCGACCCGTACTACGACTACTGCATGGGCTACGGCTTCCGGTACCACTGGCCGGAGCATCCCCGCACGGTCGTCGTCTATCGCGACCGCTACGTGCGCATCAAACGGGATCATCCCGACTACGGCCGCTACCGCTACCGCGACGGCTACCGGGCCGAGCCCCGCTATCGCGAGCCGAGGGACTACGAGACCTGGCGTGAGGAGATGAAGGCGAAGCCCCGCCCGGACCGAACGTCCGGCCGGAAGCCCCGGGATCGGGAGAAGCCCCGGCACGAACGGGGTAAGACGAAGGACTCGAAGGGCGACGAGCGCAAGGGCCCCCGCGACGTCGAGTCGCGTTCCACCTTGCCGGGAGGCAACTCATGAATGCGCGTGGGTGGTCGAGTGTGACGGCGCTGGCCACCGTCGCCCTGCTGGCGTGGCCGCCGCCGCCGGCGTGTGCGCGGGGGCTGGGCGTCGAGGTGTGGACGGATCGGGGGGACGACGCGGTCTATCAGCCCGGTCAGCGGATCGAGGTCCAGGCGCGCGCCTCGGACGACGCCTATCTGCTGGTCTACGAGATCGACGCCGAGGGCGGCGTGCGGCTGCTCTATCCCTACCGCGGGAGCACGGGATACGTGGAGGGCCGCCAGACCTACCGGGTCCCGCCCGAGCGGGCGAACGTCGATCTGGTGGTCGATGGCCCGGTGGGGCAGTGCTACGTGGTCGCCATCGCCTCGCGCGACGCGTTCCGCGAGCTGCCATGGTACCTGCGGCCCTACGACATGCAGGCCGAGCAGGTGGGCTACGAGGGCGCGCGCGACGACGAGGAGGGCATCACCGCCGAGGGACGCATCGTCGGCGATCCCTTCGTGGCGATGGAGCGCATCCGCCGCCGCGTCCTGAACGACGCCCAGGATCCCGACGGGTTCGGGACCAGCTACGCCACGTACTACGTCCACAACGAGGTCCGCTATCCGCGCTACCTCTGCTACGACTGCCACCGTCCCGGTCGCTGGGCGTGGTGGTCGGGCTTCGACCCCTACTACGCGGACTGCTCGGTCATCGACCTGCGGGTCAACTGGGGCTGGGGCTGGGGCCCCGGCTACTGGTTCGGCACCGTGCCCTACTACAATTTCGTCGTGCGCCAGAACTGCCCGCCCCATTACCGCCCGTACTTCCTCGACCACGCCTGCTTCTCGTCGTGGGATGGTTGGCGGCGGTGGGATTCGATGTGGGGTAAGCACCTGGTCCGCTACAAGTCGGATCCGCCCCCGGGCTACGTCGCGCCGTCCAAGTTCAAGGACCTGAGCGCCCGCCTGCAGGGGCGGCAGGCGCCCCCGGGATTCTTCCGCGATCCGGCGTCGCGCCGGGACGGCGGCCGCGTGGCCGGCCTGGTCGGGCGCAACCTCGGTCCGCTGCCGCGCCAGCTGGCGCCCCGCGAGGGTGGGGTGGTCTGGCGCCGGCCGGACTCGGAGCGTGGGCGGCCCAACGTCGAGCCGCTGCCGCCGCGCGAGCGGACCGGGGATCCCCAGGAAGCGCGCGAGCCGTGGCGGGGCGCCAACCCCCGCGACCGGGGGGCACTGCGGCCCTCGCGCGGCGACGAGGGCCGGCCGCCCGAGCGCCAGCGCTACCAGCCGCGCGCGCCGGGCGGCGAACGCACGCCGCGCGACGAGCGCACGCCGCGCTACGAGCGCCCGCGGGACGACCACCCGCGCGAGTCGCGGGGTGGCGAGCGATCGCGCGAATCGCGGCCCGCGGACCCGGGGCGCGCGCCGGACTCGCGGGGCGGGTCGCGGACCAGGGGCTGAACGCCGGAACCAGGGCGCGGCGCGAGCGGATGACGATCCGCCGACCTGCTAGAATCGCCTGCCGAAGTCCCAAGCGACGGGGCCGGGAACGCCGGCCCCGTCGCGTGTGAAGGAGACGACGATGATCTGGCGCCGTTCCGCCGCCGCGCTGCTGTTCCTGGCCCTGGCGCATCCGCCCGCGCACGCGGAGCCCTCGGCCTTCGCGTTCCTGGCGATCCCCGCCGGCGCTCGGGCCTCGGGGGTGGGCGGCGCGTTCGTGTCGATGGGCGAGGGGGTCGAGGCGGCCTTCTGGAATCCCGCCGGCCTGGCCGCGGTCCAGCGCGTCCAGATCACCGGCTCGCACGACGAGTCCATCCAGCACCTGCGCAACGACGAGTTCTCGGTGGCCGGCCGCTGGCTCGGGGGGGGGCTCGCGGGCTCGGTCCGGGCGCTCTACTCCGAGCCCATCGAGGCCCGCGACGAGCTGGGCAACGTGACCGGGACCTTCGGCGGCGACGACCTCGACTTCGCGGTCGCCTACGGCCGCGACCTGGTCGCCGGGCTCAGGGCCGGGGTCTCGGCGCATCTGGTGCGCGAGCGCCTCGCCGAGCTCGCGACCGGCACCTACGCCTTCGGGGCGGGCGCCACCTGGGAGCCCGCGGCGCTGCCCGCGCTGCGGCTCGGCCTGGCGCTCGACCATCTCGGGCCCGACGCCCACTACACGTTTGCGGACGGTCCCGGACAGCCGCTGGCGCTGCCGTCGGCGGTCCAGGCGGGGGCGTCGTACCGCTTCGGGCTCGCCGCGGGGATCAGCCTCGATGCCGCGCTCGACACCCGCATGAGCCGCGGGCGGCCCACGGTCGCGGCCATCGGCGCCGAGCTGACCCACCCGACCGGTGCCGCCCTGCGGCTCGGCCTGCGCATCCACGACGACGCCTCGACCTTCAGCATCGGCGCCGGCTACGCGCTGGCCCCGCTTCGGCTCGACTACGCGTTCGTCCCCTACCGCCTCGACCTGGGCGACACGCACCGGTTCTCGTTCACCGCGCGCTTCTGAGTCGCGCCGGCATCAGGCCGGGTGCTCCTCCAGCGTGAACACGCCGTCGCGCAGGACCACGTAGCTGAAGCGCTCCATCCACTCCCCGAGCAGGAAGAAGGTCCGGTCCCCCTCGCGCCGCTCCCAGACGTGATGGAAGTGTCCGACCATCACCGTGTCGAACCCCTCGGCGAAGCGCGGGCTCGCGATCTCGCGCCACAGCCGGTCGCCGTCGAGCGGCCGGCCCTCGCGCGACTCGCGCGACCAGCGCGAGACCCAGTGGGCGAGCGGGATGCCGAGGTCCGGATGGATCAGGCGATACAGGGCGATGCTCGCCGGGTGGCGTAGCACTCGCTTGAGCACGCGGTAGCCCAGGTCGCCGCCCACCAGCCCGTCGCCGTGGTGGAGCCAGATGCGATGCCCCTGCAGTTGGAGCGTGAGGGCGTCGCGGTGCGTGCGGAGCCCCAGCTCGTCGCGCAGGAAGGGGCCGAGCCAGAAGTCGTGGTTCCCGTTGAGGTAGGTGACGGCCACGCCGGACGCGGTCAGGCGGCGCAGGGCGGCCAGGGTGGGGAAGTGGCGGCGCGGGATGGCGGTACCGTACTCGAACCAGAAGTCGAACAGGTCGCCGACGATGAACAGCGCCGAGGCACGGCCCTCGAGCGAGGTCAGAAAACCGTGAAGCCTCCGCTCGCGGGCCTCCTCGCGCTCCCGGGTCTCGGCGCCCAGGTGGGCATCGGAGATGAAGTACGCGGCCTGCGGCGCGGGCATGGGCCGCAGGATAGCAACCGCCCGGAAGGGGCGACAAACCATGGCGCTTCCGGCTAAACCCGCGCGAGGGAGGCCCAGGTCTGCGGGCGGCGGGCCGGCCGGCGGCGGGATCCCGCCTTGCGGGGTGGCGCCGCGTCTGGCGGCGGTCCCCGGGCGCTCATGGACGGGGCGCAACCCGGGAGGCGGATCGCGCGTCCAATGACATGCGCAAGGTGCGGGCGAGCCTCGCCGATACTTGACCCGACGATGACAGGCGCTCGCCGGCCTCCGATAATCTGGGTAGGATGTGGGCGGCCGGTGCGCCGGACGATGACTCGGAACCCACTCGAAACGATCCCTCCGCGCCGGTATTACCTGGGCGCCCTGGCGCTGGTCCTGGTCGGGCTCGTGATCGGCCTCGGCCTGAGCGCCGGATTCGGCCTGCAGCGCGCCTCGAACGCCCAGCGGGGCTCCCTGGCCACGTCCAGCGCGGCCCTGCCCGAGAGCCCGTTCGTGTCCGTGGTCGACAAGGCGCTGCCGGCCGTGTGCTTCGTCGACGTGCGCAAGAAGGTCTCCGCGGGCGGCGACTCGGAGGACCCGCAGACCGAGCTGTTCCACCGCTTCTTCGGCGACCAGGGTCGCCGCCAGCAGAACGTGCCGAGCTCGGGCTCGGGCTTCATCGTCGACGGCGAGGGTCACATCCTCACCAACAACCACGTGGTGAGCGACGCCGACGACATCACCGTGACGCTCAACGACAAGCGCACCTTCAAGGCCAAGGTCGTGGGCACCGATCCGGCCAGCGACGTGGCGGTCATCAAGATCGAGGCCGACCACCTGCCCACGCTGCAGCTCGGCGACTCGGACAAGCTGCGGGTCGGCGACTGGGCGATCGCGATCGGGAACCCGCTCGGCATGCTGCGCGGCTCGGTCACCGTCGGCATCATCAGCGCCCAGGGCCGGACCAACCTGAACATCTTCGGGAGCAACGACCTCCTGTTCCAGGACTTCATCCAGACCGACGCCTCGATCAACTTCGGCAACTCGGGCGGCCCGCTGTGCAACATCCGCGGCGAGGCCATCGGCATCAACACCGCCATCAATCCCAGCGGCCAGGGCATCGGCTTCGCCATCCCGATCAATCTCGCCAAGCACGTCGCCGACCAGCTGCTCGCCCACGGCAAGGTGCAGCGCGCGCTGATGGGCGTGAACCTGGGCGACCTGACGCCCGACATCGCCGAGGGCCTCGGCATCCCCGGCCAGCAGGGCGTGCTGATCTCGAACGTCACCAAGGGCCTCCCGGCCGACAAGGCGGGGCTCCGGCGCGACGACGTGATCGTGGAGTACGACGGCGAGCCGGTCACCGATGTGTCCAAGTTCCGGCTCCGCGTCGCCGACACGCCTCCGGGCAAGCGCGCCGCGATCGTGGTGCTGCGGGACGGCAAGCGGGTCCCGCTCACCGTGGTCCTGGCCGAGCGGACCCCGGAGCTGGTCGCGGCCTCGACCCCGAGCGCGCCGCCGCCGGCGTCCGAGACGCTGGCCGGGATCGCGGTGCGCAACCTCACCGATGACGAGGCCAGCGACGCCCAGGTCAAGACCGGCGTACTGGTGACGGACGTCAAGGAGGGCAGTCCGGCCGACAACGCCGGCATCCAGGCCAACGACATCATCGAGGAGGTCGGTGGCAAGACGGTCTCCCCAGGTCAAGACCGGCGTACTGGTGACGGACGTCAAGGAGGGCAGTCCGGCCGACAACGCCGGCATCCAGGCCAACGACATCATCGAGGAGGTCGGTGGCAAGACGGTCTCGGACGTCGCCGAGTTCGGCCGGCTGCTGCGGCTCGCC
The DNA here is from genome assembly GCA_005893365.1 of Candidatus Eiseniibacteriota bacterium. Lineage (GTDB taxonomy): Bacteria > Eisenbacteria > RBG-16-71-46 > RBG-16-71-46 > RBG-16-71-46 > WS-11. The sequence goes on along the minus strand of VBPB01000032.1, from coordinate 13,355 downwards.
CGGACCAACAAGAAGCCGGCGATCCTGCTCGTCAACCGGAATGGGAACACGACGTTCTACTCGCTGCGACTCACGAGTTAGCTGTGGATCCAGTGGGAGGACCGCGGCCTCGGGCCGCGGCCGCCCCGCGCCAGGGAAGGTGTAGCCGCTGATGCGAACGACGTGCTTTCCGCTGACGGCGCCACCCATACGGGTGGCGTCGTCGCTTGCCGCCCTGCTCGTGACCCTGGCCTCGCCGTGCCGCGCCCAGGCGCCGGCCCTGGCGGCCCCTGGACCCGCCGCCACCGGCATCGTCCTGACCGGCGTGCGCGCCTTCTCGGGGCCCGAGAACACCCGCATCGTCTTCGAGTTCTCCAGGCCGACCGCCTTGGTGGCACCCGATTCCGGCACCGCGCGGCAGGTGACGCTCTCGCTGCCGGGCGAGGCCGTGGCGCGCGCCGCCCAGGTCCCCGCCGTCCTGCGGGTGCTGGACGGCGTGGTGGACTCGGTCGAATGCGACACGCGCGTCGACGGCGGGACCTTCCGGCTCGCGTTCCGGGATTCGAGCGAGTTCCACGTGGTGTCGCTCGCCGCCCAGGACGATCAGCCGTTCCGGCTCACCGTGGACGTCGAGCGCCGCGGCGCCGCCCAGGCCGAGGAGCGGCGGCTCGCGGACATCGCCCAGGGCAAGCGGCGCGACCGCGTGCGCGTGGTGGCGGTGGACGCCGGGCACGGCGGCGAGGACACCGGGGCCCGCGGGCCGCGGGGCGTCCGCGTCCTGGAGAAGGACGTGACCCTGGCGGTGGCGCGCGCGCTGGTGGCGGAGCTCAATAGCGTGCCCGGCGTGCGCGGCGAGCTGATCCGCGACGGCGACTACTTCATCCCGCTGCGCGATCGGTATCTCCGCGCGGAGAAGATGAAGGCCGACCTGTTCGTCAGCATCCACGCCAACTCCTCCAAGCGGCGCGGGTCGGGACGCGGCACCGAGGTCTACTTCCTCTCCCTGCGCGGGGCGAGCGACCAGGCCGACGCGGACCTGGCGGACGCCGAGAACGCGGCCGACCTGGTCGGCGGCGTCCCGCCCAAGACCGAGGACGACGTGGTCAACATCCTCTACGACGTGAAGCGCACCTCGGTGCTGGAGCAGAGCCGACCGGCGGCTGGAGGCGCGCGGCATCAAGCAGGCCGGCTTCGTGGTGCTCAAGTCGGTGGAGTTCCCATCGGTGCTGGTCGAGACCGCGTTCATCAACAATCCCGTCGAGGCGCGGCTGCTCAAGAGCCCGGAATTCCGCGGGCAGATCGCGCGCCAGATCGCGCTGGGGGTCCGCAGCTACTTCGATCGCGCGGGGGTGAACCTGATCGACGCGCCGACCGACCGGGCCCACCGCTAGGGGCGGTTCACTCCCGGCTGGTGCCGCCGCCGAGGCGCGTCACCCGACCCTCGACCTTGTAGTCGAGCGCCTTGCCGCCGGCGCAGCGCGTGCGCACGAAGCCCTCCAGCGCGTCGCGCACCAGCTGCTGGGTGTCGCGGGTGTTCTTGCCGTGGGCGAGGGTGAAATAGTCGTCGCCGCCGCCGGCCATGAAGTTGTTGACGACCACCTTCCAGGTGCGGGTCGAGTCCAGCGGGGCGCCCGCGCCGTCTTGCAGCGTCACCACCCGCTGCATCTCGGGGCGTGAGGCGTCGAAGCTGAAGCGGACGCCGCTCACCTGGGTGACGCGGCCGCCGCGCAGGCCGTCCTCGAGCGCCTTGCGCACCTCGGCGCCGGTCAGCTCCATGGTGACCATGGTGTTGTCGAACGGCATCACCTCGTAGATGCTCCCGCGCGTCACCACGCCCTCGCCCAGGTCGGCGCGCAGGCCGCCGCTGTTCTGGAACGCGATGTCGGCGCCGGTGGCCTCGCGCATCGCGTCGGCGACCAGGTCGCCCAGCGTGCTCTCGCCGCCGCGCGCCCGACCCAGGAGGCTGGCGTTGCGTCCCAGCGGCTGGGCGGCGATCGCCCCCACCCCGGCGTTCCACCGCGCGACCCGGGCCTGCATGGCGGTGTCCGGGGGCACCGCGTCGCCGTAGGTGGTCTCGAGCCGGTAATGCCGGTCGATGACCCGGTGCGCGACCGGGTCGACGCGCAGGTCGCAGACGCCGACGACCTCGCCGTGGGCGCCGGCGATCATGATCGGCACGCCCTTGACCTCGTCGCGCACCCGGTTGTGGCTGTGGCCGCCGAACCACACGTCCACGCCCGGCACGCCGCGCGCGAGCCGCGGCAGGTCGCCCCGGGCATGGCCGGCGCTGTCCGTCTCGGCCGGGATGTGGCCCACGCCGACCACCACGTCCGCGTGGTCCTGGCGCCGCAGCACGGGCACGAGCTTGGCGGCCGTGGCCGAATCGTCCTCGAAGCGCAGGTGGGTCACGTTCTTGGCCAGCGTCACGCTGGGGGTCTGCGGATAGCACAGGCCGAGGATGCCGATGCGCACCCCCCGCCGGGTCACCACGGTGTCGGCCCGCACCCAGCGCGGCCGCTGATGGGTCTTGGCGAGCACCAGGTTGGCGCCCAGCGCGGCGAAGTGCATCTCGTGGACGCGCCGCTCGAGCGTGTCGGCGGTCCAGTCGAACTCGTGGTTGCCGATGGCGCTCGCGGTGTAGCCCAGCGCGTTCATCTGCTCGACGATCGGGCGGCCGAACGGCAGGTTCGAGATCATCGTCCCCTGGAACAGGTCGCCGCCATCGATCAGCACCGTCCCTTCCGGGTTCTCGGCCCTGAGCTTCGTGAGCCAGGCGGCCAGCGCCACCGAGCCGCCGATCGGCCGGTTGGTGCGCCGTTCCTTGCCGGGCATGATGAAGCCGTGGAAGTCGGTGGTCTCGAGCACGCGCACCGTCGGGTAGCGCAGGTTGGCGACCATCGCCAGCGCCTGCTCGCGCGTCAGCGTCTCGGGGAACGCGGCCGCCCCCGGCACGACGTGACCGGAGTCGATGCCGGTCAGGAGCCCGCGGCGGAACGACGGGTCGCCGCCCCTCATCGGCAGCGGATAGCCGGCGCTCCGCGCGGTGCCCTCGCACCAGTCGAGCGCCAGGCCGAGCGGGAGAGTCCGGAACGGGTCGAAGTGATCGCCGGCTTGCGACGGGCCCAGCGCGTGGCGGCGGATCAGCCCGTCCAGCCAGGGCTCGAGCGAGTCGGGGACGTCGCCGAAGGCGCCCGACAGGCGCCGCTCCCGCCAGCCGAACGCGCGCGCCAGCCAGTAGGCCAGGTCGCCGCGCCGGACCGGATCGCCCGGATAGAGGCGCATCGCCTCCGCGCGCGGCAGCGCGCCCTGGCGGACCAGCAGGTCGATCGACGCGCGCTGCGGGCTCGCCGCGTAGTCGGGGAGGACCGACCAGTTGCGCGTGAAGGCGCCGTCGAGCGTATGCGCCCGGCGGAGGTAGTCGACCAGCAGGTCGCGCACGCCGCGCGCGGTGACCGAGACGCGCGGCGCGCGGCGGATGACCTCGACCCCGCCGCCGCCGTTCATGCGATAGCTGTTGACCGCCACCTTGAGCGCGTGGTCCGGCTCGAGCGCGTGGCCGGCGAAGGCGAGGTTGATGACGCGGTCGCCGGCCGGGCGGGTCAGGTCGATGTCGTAGGTGACCCCCTCGGCCGCGTCGAAGTCGTAGGTCGGAACCCCCGGCTCGAAGAGCGGATGCTCGTCCTCGAACGTGTAGGGGGCCAGGTAGCGCGCCGACTGCTCCAGCGCCTCCTTGAGCTCGGCCCCCGTCAGCGTGACCACCCCGAGCGTGTTGTCGTAGGGGTAGATCGCCATGGCGTCGCGCAGCGTGATTGGCCCCGCGGCGATGCGCGCCGCCGGGTCGAACAGCGAGGCCAGCGACACGTCGGCGTCGGTCGCCTCCAGCTGGACCTTCTGGATCAGCTCCCAGAGCCGCCCGTCCTCGAGCCGCCCGCCTGGGGCGCCGATCTCGACGCGGGCGAAGCCCAGCGTCTCGGCGAGGGCCGCCCGGGTCGCCTGGTGGTAGGGCTCGGCGAGGGCCGCCAGCGCCGTGTCCTCCGGCACCGAGTCGGTGACCGCGAAGACCGCCGCGCGCCGCGAGGCGAGCGTCCAGGGATCGTTCGCGGCCGCGCGCGAGAAGGCCAGGTCGACGCGGCCCAGGTGGTCGGCCCACCGGCCCGCCTGCGTCACCAGCGTGGTACCGAGCGTGAGGGAATCGACCACCGCGTGGGTGTGACCCAGGATCAGGACATCCACGCCCGGCACGTCCAGGGCCAGCGCGCGGCCCACGTTCTCATCGGGCGCGCCGCCGAGGCGCTCCGTGCCGGTCCGGGGGTCGAACTCGAGCCCGGTGTGCGCCAGCAGCACGACCACGTCGCACAACCCGCCCGCGCGCAGGCGCGCCACCTCGGCCTTCGCCGCCTCGACCGCGGGCAGGAAGCGCAGGCCCTCGTAGTTCGCCGAGTCCTCGAGCGCCGGGACCGCCTGGGTGCACACGCCGACGATCCCCACCCGCAGCGCCCCGACGGTCTTGACCAACGAGGCGGCGAACGCCGGTGCGCCGTCGGCGCGGACGATGTTCGCGGCCAGCCACGGGAAGCCCGCCTCGGTGCGCGCGCGCGTCAGGGCCCCCAGGCCGTAGCCGAACTCGTGGTTGCCGACCGCCATCGCGTCGTAACCCAGGGCGCCCATCGCCGCCATCATCGGCTCGTGGCCGTTGCTGAAGCCGCGGTGCCACACCGTCTCCAGCGGCGAGCCCTGGATGGCATCGCCCGCGTCGAGGAGCAGGACCGGACCGCCCTCGGCGCGCACGCGGCGCACCAGCGTCGCGACCCGGGTCAGCCCGCGCGCGGCCGGCCGGTCGGCGAGGTCGTCCCACCCGGTGAGCGAGCCGTGCAGGTCGGTGGTGTGGAGGATGGTGAGGCGCGCTTCCTCCGCGCGGACGGCGGCCGGGAGCGCGAGCAGGAGTGCCAAGGCGATGGCGAGGCGGTGGGATGGCATCGAAGGAGCCGACGCTAACACCCGATGGAAATGCGGGCAAGGACGAGCGCCGATGGACGGTCGACCGGCCGGCGCATCGGGCGGCGAGCGCCGCCCCGCGCTTGCCCGATGCCGGCACGCTCCATATAGTCGCCGGTCGAACGCGCCGCGGCCTGACCGGCGCCGATCCCCTGGGGACCCCATGGCTCAGCCCGTACATTGTCCCGATTGCGGTCATTGGAACGAGGCGGGAGCCGAGGAGTGCGAGGCCTGCCACTTCCCGCTCACCGACCGCGGGCAGGGCACGGCCCCGCCTCCGCCCCCGCCGCCCGCGGCCGCCGCCCCGCTGCGGCCGATGCGTTCCCGCCGCCCGCGCCCCCAGTCCAACGTGGCGCTCTCGATCTGGCTCGGCGTCGGCGCGTTCCTGGCGCTGATCCTGGTGGTGATCGCCCTGCAGGCGACGCACGAGCGTCCGGGCCAGGCGGGGGTCGAGGGCTCGAACGCCGATCAGCAGAAGGAGGCGGACGTGTTCCGCGACACGCTCGCGAAGGACTCGACCAACGTGCCGGCGCGCCTCGGGCTCGCGAACATCCTGTTCGACACCGGCAACTGGACGGAGGCCATCGTCCACTACCGCTCGGCGGTGCGGCAGGACTCGAGCCTGGTGCCGGCGATCGTCGACATGGGCGTGTGCTACTACAACCTGAGCGCCACCGGCGAGGCGGAGAAGCTCTTCGCGCTCGCGCTGGCGCGCGACCCGCATCAGCCCTACGCGCTGTTCAACCTCGGCATCGTCTACGAGCGCGAGGGCAAGCCGGAGCAGGCGCTCGAGCACTTCCACCGCGCGCTCGAGAGCGCCCCGCCCGAGGCGATGAAGTCGGCGCTGGTCGAGGCCATCGGGCGCGTCGCCAAGCAGACCGGCAAGACCGCCCCGCCGCTGACCCAGCCCCAGTAGGCCCTTTAGCGGGCGAGGGGCATGAGCCCCAGCGCGCGCAACGCCGCCACCGTGTGACGCCCGGTCGCGTCGGCCGCGAGCGCGCGCCGCGCCGCGAAGCGCGCCAGGTCATCGGGCGTGTCCAGGTCCGCGAGGCCGCCGAGCAAGGCCGGCGTGAGTCCCGATCGCCGGGCCTGCTCGAGCGTCTGCTCCAGCACCGCGCTCGTGCCCCACGCGATCGATGAGAACAGCGCGGGCGCGGGACGCCTTAGCCCGAGCAGGTAGTAGCCCCCGTCGCTCGCGGGGCCGAGGACCAGGTCCGCCCCGCCGAGCGCGTCGAACGCTTCGCGGAGGATCCGGGGCGTGAGCTCGGGGCAATCCGCGCCGGTCACGACTGCGCGCGCGTCGGGTCCCGCGAGCAGCTCCTCGGATGCTCGGGTCAGGCGCTCGCCCAGATCGCCACCGCGTTGATGGCGGACCCCCATGCCCGCCGGGGCGCCGGTGTCGCCGCCGGCGGGCGCGTCGGCCCAGTAGAGAAAGCGCTCGTCGGCGCCGGCCTCCCGGGTCGAGTCCACGGCATCCGAGAGCATGGCTCGGTAGAGGTTGAGGGCCAGCGGGGCCGGGAGGGCGGGGGAGAGGCGGGTCTTGACGGCCCCCAGCGTCGGCCACCGGGCGAAGATCGCGATCCGGTTCACGGGAGCCGACCTGCCAGCCGATCGATGCGGGGAGGGTGCACGGGCGGAGCATCGCGGCTATGAGCATGCAGGGCAAGGAGAAAGGATTCCGGTGCTGTCACTACGGGCTGCCGCCGATACCGCTGCGATTAGGCAGATCGCGGACGCTTAAGAATAGGATTGCGTTGACTTGGTAACTAATCAAGTATTCAATTGAATACATGATGACTGAGAATGACATCGAGTTCAGCGGGCAACTCTACGGCCAGCTCGCCCGCATCAGCAAGGCGATGGCGAGCCCGCGGCGCCTCGAGCTGGTGGACCTCCTCGCCCAGGGCGAACGCACGGTGGAGGACCTGGCCGCCCTCACCGCGATGAGCGTCGCCAACACCTCACGGCATCTCCAGTCGCTGCGCGCCGCCCGTCTGGTGACGGTCCGGCGCGAGGGCCTCTATGCCCATTACCGCCTGGCCGACGCCGGCGTCTTCCGCCTGTGGCAGGCGGTGCGGGACTTGGGCGAGGCGCGGCTGGCCGGCGTGCGCGAGCTGGTGCGGGCGCGCTTCGAGCCTCGGGGCGCGCGCGGCGGCCTCGACCTCGCGGAGTTGCGGCGGCGACTGGAGTCGGGCGAGGCGATCGTGCTCGACGCGCGGCCCGAGCGGGAGTTCCGCGCCGGGCACATCCCCGGTGCCTTGAGCCTGCCGATCGAGGACCTGGACGCGCACCTGCACGTGCTGCCGGCGGACCAGGAGATCGTCGTCTACTCCCGCGGCCCCTACTGCGGGATGGCCGATCAGGCGGTGGCGATCCTCGAGGCGAACGGCTATCGCGCGCGGCGCCTCGCGCAGGGATTCCCGGATTGGCGCGCGGCGGGGCACCCGGTCGCGGTTGACAGTCATGACGCCCGTTCCTAGATTCCTCGTCGAACCCGGTCCGCCAGCGTCCGGCCGCGCCTGGCGCGGTGGCGGACGGCAGTCCCGATAGGCGGCCTCCCCCAAACCGCGAGCACGCATGCCCGATCCTCGGCACTTCGACGTCGTCGTCATCGGCACCGGCCCGGGCGGCTACGTGGCCGCGATCCGCGCCGCCCAACTCGGCCTGCGCACCGCCGTGGTCGAGAAGGACGAGCTGGGCGGCACCTGCCTCAACTGGGGCTGCATCCCGACCAAGGCGTGGATCGTCTCGGCCCACCTGCTCGAGCAGATCAAGCGCGCGAAGGAGTACGGCATCGAGGTCGGCGAGCCGCGCGTCAACTGGGGCTGGCTGCTCGAGCGCAAGCAGAAGGTCGTGAAGCAGATGACCGGCGGCGTCAAGACGCTGCTCCAGGGCCGGAAGGTCGAGATCCTGCGCGGCACGGCGAAGCTCCTCGCCGCGCACCGCATCGCGGTCACGCTCAAGGAGGGCGGCGCTACCGAGCTCACCGCCGACCACATCATCCTCGCCACCGGCGCCTCGGCGACCTTGCCGCCGGGGTTCAAGCTGGACCGCGAGCGCGTCATCACCAGCCAGGAGGCGCTCGATCTGAGCCACCAGCCCAAGCGGCTCGCCATCCTGGGCGGCGGGGTGGTCGGCACCGAGTTCGCCTGCTTCTTCGCGGCCATCGGCACCGAGGTCACGCTGATCGAGATGCTGCCGCGCCTGCTGCCGGCCGAGGACGACGAGGTCGTCGCGACGCTCGAGCGCGAGCTCAAGAAGCAGAAGATCGCGCTCCATCTCAACACCCGCGTCGAGGGCGCCCGCGACGAGTCCGACGGCGCGGTGACGCTGGTGCTGCCGGGCGGCAAGACCGTCACCGTCGACACCGTGCTGGTCGCCACCGGACGCCGGCCGTTCGCCGCCGAGCTGGGGCTCGAAGCGCTGGGGATGGCGCGCGGCGACCGGGGCAAGATCGTCGTCAACGACCGGCTCCAGACCTCGGTCGCGGGCGTCTACGCGATCGGGGACGTGACCGACATCAAGCAGCTCGCGCACTTCGCCTCGGCCCAGGGCAAGGCCGCGGCCGAGCTCATCGCCGGCCACCCGGCGCAGACCAACTGGCGCGCGGTCCCGGCCGCCACCTTCACCTCGCCCGAGATCGCCAGCGTCGGCCTCACCGAGCGCGAGGCGGCGGCCGAGGGCCGCACGCTCAAGATCGGACGCTTCCCGTTCCGCGCCCACGGGCGCAACATCGCCGACGGCGAGCTGGCCGGGTTCGTCAAGCTGGTCGCCGACGCCGGGACCGACCAGGTGCTGGGTGCTCACATCATCGGCGCCAAGGCGAGCGAGCTGATCCACGAGTGCGCGCTGGCGATCGCCGCCGATCTCAACGCCGCGGACCTGGCCCACGCCATCCACGCGCACCCGACGCTCACCGAGACCATCGGCGAAGCGGCCGAGGACCTGGAGCGCATGGCGATCCACATCCTGCGTCAGGAGGCCAAGGCGGCCGCGCGCTAGCGCGGCGCGCCGGACCATCATGAGCGACCCGATCGTCGTCGCGCTTCACGTCAATACCGGCAGTCGCAAGCCGCTCGCCTCCGTGCCTCGGGTCAACGCCGTGCCGGGCGGGCTCGAAGGCGACCGCCACCTCAAGCTGGGCGGCAACCGCACCGTGCTGCTGGTGGAGCAGGAGGTGCTCGACCAGCACGGGCTCGAACCCGGGGCGCTGCGCGAGCAGGTGACGGTGCGCGGCATGGATCTCATGGCGCTCGCGGCCGGCAGCCGCGTGTCGATCGGCGGCGCCACGCTCGAGGCGGGCGGCGGCTGCGCCCCGTGCGGGCGCATGGACGAGCTCAAGCGCGGGCTGCGCAACGAACTCGTCGGGCGCCGCGGCCGGTTCTTCAGCGTCGTGGTCGCCGGCGCCTTCGCGGTCGGCGATCCGATCACCCCCGGGCCTCAAGGGATGACGCCGAAGACCTGAAGCCGCTGGGCTCGATCCGAGAAGGCCGAGGGCAAGGCGCGAGGGAAGCGACGAGCGAGGTGTATCCGTAGGATACTCCGCAGCGAGGAGCGACCGAGCAACGCAGCGATCGGGCTTCTCGGATCGAGCCCGGGGCCAGGGAGGCCGACCTGCAGCGCACCATCGCCGCCACGCTCCTGTTCGCGGTCGCCGCGGTCCTGGTGACCGGGCTCCTGGCGTGGATCGCTTACAGCGGCGTGCGCGGCGCGCTCGAGACCGAGTTCGGACGCCGCCTGGAGACCCTGGCGCGCACCGCCGCCTCGCAGGTGAGCCCCGCGGACCTGCGCGACGCCCAACTGCTGGGCGAGGACGGGAACGGCTACCTGGCGCTCCAGGTGCTGCTCGAGGAGATGCGCTCCTCGACCGGCCTGGTGAGTGCCGCGGCCCTCGACTCGGCCGGGGCCGCCCTCTACGACACGCGCGGCGCCGAGCGCCACGGGGAGACCAGCCCGCTCGACACGCTGGCGCACCAGGCGCTGGCCGAGGCCCTGGCCGGGACGGTGCGCATCACGCCCGCCTATCGCGTCGCGGGGCACGAGGTCCGGGCCGGCCTCGCCCCGGTGCACGAGGCCCGCCGCGTCATCGGGGCCATCGCGGTCGAAGCGCGCGTGGACTACCTCGAGGTGCTCGCCGGCTTCCGCCGCACGCTCCTGCTCGCGACCCTGCTGAGTGCCCTCGGCATCGCCGTGCTGGCGCTGGTCATCATCCGCGTGGTCGGCTCGGCCGCTCGGCTCGAGCGGCGGCTCTCGCGCGCCGAGAACCTGGCGGCGATGGGCCGGCTGACCGCCACCCTGGCGCACGAGATCAAGAACCCGCTCGCCATCATCCGCGGCTCGGCCGAGCGCCTCGGCAAGCTCGACCCCGGCGCCGA
>VBPB01000032.1:0-2983 GCA_005893365.1 Candidatus Eiseniibacteriota bacterium | reverse complement strand
CTGACCCGGACCGTCGGGCGCTACCTCCAGTTCGCCCGCGGCGAGAGCGGTGCCGCCGGCCCCGGCGACCTGGCCCAGGCGCTGCGCGAGACGCTGGATCTGCTGGAGGGCGAGTTCCAGGCGCGGCGGCTGGTCCTGGTGCGTCCCGAGCGCGCGCCGGCGAGCCTGCCGGTCCGGCTCGACAACGAGTCCTTGAAACAGGTCTTCCTGAACCTGATGCTGAACGCGCTGGAGGCGGTCGGGGAGGGCGGACGACTGGCGGTGGCCGTCGCCGAGCGACGCGACCGCGTCGAGGTGAGCTTCCAGGACGACGGGCCGGGCATCCCGGCCGAGACGCTCCGGCAGCTGGGGAATCCCTTCATCACCACCAAGGCGCAGGGCTCGGGGCTGGGTCTCTTCCTCAGCCGGCGTCTGGTACGTTCGGCCGGTGGCACGCTGGACATCGAGAGTGCGGTGGGTCGCGGCACCACCTGCATCGTGCGTCTGCCGCGCGGGGGAGCCTGAGCGGTGCGCGTGCTGGTGGTGGACGATGAGGTCAAGAACGCCGAGCTGACGGCCCTGGCACTGCGCGATGCCGGGCACGCCGCCGAGTTCGTGAACTCGGGCGAGGCGGCGGTGAGCCGCATGGCCGCCGCGGCCTTCGACGCGGTCGTCACCGATCTGCGCATGCCCCGCATGGACGGGCTCGAGCTGCTGCGCGAGCTGCACCACCGCTGGCCCGGGGCGGTGCTGCTCATGATGACCGCCTACGGCGACATGGAGACCGGCCGCCGCGCGATCCGCGACGGCGCCTTCGCCTACGTGCACAAGGAGGGCGACTTCGCGGGCGAGATCGTCGCCCACCTGGTGCGCGCCGAGCGCGAGCGGACGCTCGAGTCCGAGAACCAGCGGCTGGCCGGCACCGTGGACTCGCTGCGCAAGGGGCTGGCCACCGTGGTCGGGCGCTCGCCCGCCATCGCCCAGGCGCTGGCGCTGGCCGAGAAGGTGGCGCCCACCGATTCGACCGTCCTGCTGCAGGGCGAGAGCGGCAGCGGCAAGGACCTGTTCGCGCGCGCCATCCACTACGCCAGCCGCCGCGCCGGCGGACCGTGGGTCAAGGTCAACTGCGGCGCGCTCCCCGAGAACCTGCTCGAGAGCGAGCTGTTCGGGCACGAGAAGGGGGCGTTCACCGGGGCGGTGCGCCAGAAGCCCGGGCGCTTCGAGGACGCCGACCACGGCTCGCTCTTCCTCGACGAGATCGGCGAGCTGCCGATCAGCCTCCAGGTGAAACTCCTGCAGGTGATCGAGGAGAAGACCTTCACCCGGGTCGGCGGCAACCGGCCGCTCACCGTGGACGTCCGCATCATCGCCGCCACCAACCGCGACCTGGCCGAGATGGCCAAGGCGCGCGCCTTCCGCGAGGACCTGTTCTTCCGGCTCAACGTGTTCCCGATCCGCCTGCCCTCGCTGCGCGAGCGGCCGGGCGACGTGCCGGCGCTGGTGGAGCACGTCCTGGCGCGCCGGGGGGCCCCGCCCGACAAGGTGGGGCCGGCGGCGCTGCGCGCGCTCGAGCGCTACGAGTTCCCGGGCAACGTGCGCGAGCTGGAGCACACGCTGGAGCGCGCCCTGATCCTGGCCGGGAGCGATCCCATCGGCGTCGAGCACCTGTCGTTCGCGCGCCCCGGGCTCGTGGGAGCCGCGCGCGGCGGGCCGGACTACGTGCCGACCATCCCGGCCGACGGCCTCTCGCTCGAAACGCTCGAGCGCGAGCTGATCCTCCAGGCGCTCGAGCGGGCCCAAGGCAACAAGAGCCAGGCGGCACGCCTGCTGGGGCTCACCCGCCGCACGCTCTACTCGCGCATGGAGAAGCACGGCCTGCGCGAGCCGGGGGCGGCGGACGAGCCCGGCGACGATCAGGCCGCCGAGCCGCCCGCCGCGGGGGCCGGGTCCGCGCCCAAGGGGAGCGCGGGATGAACGTCATCCGCGGCTGGCTGTTCGACAATCTCGGGCTCAAGCTGGTGGCGCTGCTGCTGGCGCTGCTGGTCTATCTCAACGTCTACACCGAACGTCCGGCCACGCTCATCGTCTCGTTCCCGATCCAGATCGTCGACCTGGCCGACTCGCTCTCGCTCTCGGGCGCGGTCCCCTGACCGAGCCGCAGGTCAAGCTCTCGCTGGCCGGGATCGGCGTCGGGCGCTTCGAGCGCGCCCTGACCGCGGCGGACCTGCCGCTGCCGGCGGGCGCCGACATCTCGGTCGAGCGGGTGGTGAGCCCGCGCACGGTCGAGCTGCAGGTGGACCGCAAGGGACACCGCCGCCTGCCGGTCGCCGCCCGCGTCGAGGGCGTTCCGGCCGGCGGCGTGGTATGGGCCGGCAATCTCCTGGTGGAGCCGACGACCGTGGAGGTGACCGGGCCCCAGCAGGCGCTGGCGACGCTCGACAGCGTGCGCCTCGACGCGGTGCGCATCAACGGCAAGCGCGACACGGTCAGCGCCGCCGTGGAAGCCGACGCCCTGCCCGACTGGTGCACGATGGACCCCGAGAAGGTGACCGTCACGGTCCCGCTCGAGCCCGAGGCGAGCCGCCGCGTGACCGTGCGGGTCGAGTCGCCGCGCGGCGCCGAGGCGTACACGGTGACGCCCGAGCGCGTCACGGTCACGGTGAGCGCCCGCCGCAGCCTGCTGCCGGCCGGGGCACTCGCCGAGATCCGCGTTCACTGGCTGGCGCCGGCGGCCCCCGAGCTGCTGGTCGGCCACCGCGTCGGCCTGCGGGTGGGACACCTGCCCGACGAGGCGCGCGTGCGGATGGACCCCGAGTCGGTGACGGTGCGCCCCGCCCAGCCCTGAGCCTAGGCCCAACACCTCCGCGCCCCGGCGGGGAACGCACCCGGCCGGGGCGCTGCGTGAACGTGAGAGGTGGATGAGGCGGGGGGGAAGGCCGCGGATAGGGAAAGCAGGCTCGGTAGTGGCCGCCGCCCCTCTCGCCCCCGCCGTCTGATAGGAAGG
>VBPB01000031.1 GCA_005893365.1 Candidatus Eiseniibacteriota bacterium | reverse complement strand
CGCGACCCCGTCGTCCGCCCAGTCCATGGAGCTGACCACGCTCAAGGGCAAGACCATGGCGGAGCTCCTCCGCGTCTCCCAGGAGCTCGCCATCGAGGGCACCAGCGGCCTGCGCAAGCAGGAGCTGATCTTCAAGATCCTCGAAGCCCAGACCGAGAAGAACGGGCTCATCTTCGCCGAGGGCGTGCTCGAGATCCTGCCCGAGGGCTACGGGTTCCTGCG
>VBPB01000359.1:517-5682 GCA_005893365.1 Candidatus Eiseniibacteriota bacterium | reverse complement strand
ACGGCCAGCGCGCCGCTGCCGAGGGTGAGCGTGCCGCTCACGGTGGTGCTGGCGCCCAGGCTCACGCCGGCGGCGTTGTCGATGCTGAGGTTGACGTAGGTGGTGACGCCCGACGAAGGCATGGTCTGGGCGGAGGAGCCGTTGTAGTCGAGGGTGCTGCCGGTGGTGGTGTAGACGTTGGTGCCGACGGTGAAGGTGCCGGCGATGCCGATGGTGCCGCTGGAGGCGAGGGTGCGGCCGCCGGTGCTGGTGCTGGTGAGGTTGTTGTAGTTGATCGCGGGGATGGTCTGCGCGCTGGCGCTGTTGAAGCTGACGGTGCTGCCGGTGATGGTGTAGGCGTTGGTGCCGGGGGTGAAGGCGCCGGCGACGCCGATGGTGCCGCTGGAGGCCAAGGTGCGGGCGCCGGTGCGGTGCCGGCGATGCCGATGGTGCCGCTGGAGGCGAGGGTGCGGCCGCCGGTGCTGGTGCTGGTGAGGTTGTTGTAGTTGATCGCGGGGATGGTCTGCGCGCTGGCGCTGTTGAAGCTGACGGTGCTGCCGGTGATGGTGTAGACGTTGGTGCCGGGAGTGAAGGCGCCGGCGACGCCGATGGTGCCGCTGGAGGCCAGCGTGCGGGCGCCGGCGCTGCTGCTGGTGAGGTTCAGGTAGTTGAAGGCGGGGATGGTCTGGCTGCCGGCGCCGTTGAAGTCGAGGGTGCTGCCGGTGGTGGTGTAGGCGTTGGTGCCGGGGGTGAAGGCGCCGGCGACGCCGACGGTGCCGCTGGAGGCCAGGGTGCGGGCGCCGGAGCTGCTGCTGGTGAGGTTCTGGTAGCTGAAGGCGGGGATGGTCTGACTGCCCGCGCCGTTGAAGCCGAGGGTGCTGCCGGTGATGGTGTAGGCGTTGGTGCCGGGGGTGAAGACGCCGGCGACGCCGATGGTGCCGCTGGAGGCGAGCGTGCGGGCGCCGGAGCCGGTGCTGGTGAGGTTCTGGTAGTTGAACGCCGGGATGGTCTGGCTGCCCGCGCCGTCGAAGCTGAGGGTGCTGCCCGTGATCGTGTGCGAGGCGGCGGCACCGGGGGTGAAGGTCCCGGCGATGCCGATGGTGCCGCTCGAAGCCAGGGTCTTGCTGAAGTCGCTGAACGTGAGATTGCCGTAGTTGGCAGCCAGAACGTTCTGTCCGGTCACGGACTGGTTGTAGATCACGGTCCCAGCGGCGCTGCTCAGCGAGCCGCCGGTCGAGGTCACGCTGCCGTTGAGGGTGAGCGTGTTCGCGCCGATCGCGAGCGCCCCGCTCGTCAGCGACAAGGCGCCCGTCACGGTGAGCGAGGCGCCGAGCGTCACGCCGGAGGCGTTGGAGATCGTGAGCGAGCCGACGGTGGACGGCAGTCCGTCGCCCGGCACCTGAGCGGCACCGCCGTTGTAGGTGTAGTTGGCGCCGCTGCTGAAGCTCCGGGCCCCGCTGTTCTGGATGTTCCCGGTCGCGCCCGAAGCGGTGACGCCCGCCGGTGAGCCGATCTTGAGCCCGCCACCCGAGGCGAGGGTGAAGTCGCCCGTGCCGCTCAGGACGTTCGTCCCCATCGTCAGCGTTCCGGTGACGCTGCTGAGGACATTGACGGCCGTGTTCCCGCCGAGCGTGACGCCCGCCGCGTTGCTGATGGCGAGATTGTCGTAGGTGGCGAACGCGGCCGGCGTCGTCTGGGCGCCGGTGCCGTTGTACTCGATCGTGCTGCCGGTGAGGGTGTAGGCGTTCGTGCCCGGCGTGAAGGTCCCCGCGATCTTGATGCTGCCGCTCGAGGCCAGCGTGCGGGCGCCGGTACTACTGCTGGTCAGGTTGTTGTAGGTGGAGGCCGGGATGGTCTGCGCGCCCGAGCTGCTGAACTCGACCGAGCTGCCGGTGACCGTGTAGACGTTCGAGCCGGGCGTGAACCCTCCGGCGACCTTGATGATCCCGCTCGAGGCCAGCGTCCGGGCGCCGCTGTTGCTGCTGGTGAGGTTGTTGTACGTGAAGGCGGAAATGGTCTGGGCGCCGCCGCCGTTGAAGTCGATCGTGCTGCCCGTGATGGTGTGAGCGGTGGCCGCGCCGGGCGTGAACGTGCCGGCGATCCCGATCGTCCCGCTCGACGCGAGCGTCTTGTCGAACCCGTTGAACGTCAGGCCGCCGTAGTTGAGGGCCGCGACGCTCTGACCCGCCGAGGCCTGGGCGTAGCTGACCGTCCCCGAGGCGGCGTTCAGCGCTCCGCTGCCGACGCTCGTCCCCGCGTTCAAGGTCAGCGTGTTCGCACCGATCGCGAACGTGCCGTTCGATAGTGGACGCCGGCGCTGTTGTCGATGGTGAGGTTGTTGGCGCCGGTGAGCCCGTTGCCGGTCACCTGCGCCAGGGCGCCGCGGTAGGTGTAGTTGGCGGTGGTGCTGTAGGTGCGCGCGCCGGAGACCTGGATGTTACCGGTCGCGTCGGTGGTTGTGATGCCCGCGGCGGAACCGAGGATGAGCCCGGCGCCCGACGAGAGCGTGAACGAGCCGCCGGTGAGGATGCTCGTGCCGAGGTCGAGGGTGGAGCCGGCGTTGACCGTGAAGTCGGGAGCGCCCGACACGGTGCCGCCCGACGTGAAGACCTGGGTCCCGGCCTTCTGGAAGGTGACGGCGGGCTTCTTGTTGCCGCTCTCCGTCATCGTGCCGCTGCCCGTCACGGAAAGGTCACCGCTCAGGTTGAGCGCCGAGGTGATGTTGTTGGCCGTGGTGAACGACAACGTGCCGCCGATGATGTTCATGTTGCCGGAGACGTTCAAGGTGACGTTGGCGCCGGTGACGGTGGCGAGGACCAGGGTCCCGCCGCTTTGAGCGTAGTTGCCGCCCACGGTGGCGGTCGTCGTGCCGCTGCTCTGGAGGTCGAACGCGAAGCCGCCGGTGGCCTGGACCGTCAGGTTGCCGTTGACGGTCTGCAGCGCGCCGAGCTGGTTCCAATCGCCGGCCAGCGTCGTCAGGTTGAGGGTGAGGTTGCCCCAGGTGACGTTGGGGAGCGCCACCGGGACCGTTCCGCCGTTCGCCCACTTGCGGATCTCGACCGTGCTGGCGGAGCCGAACGTCCGCGTGGTCGAGCCGGGGAGATCAGAGGCCACACCGTTGCTGGTGCCGCTGGCCGCGTTGTGGATGTAGCTCCCGCCGTCATCCACCTGGAACGTGGGGACCGCGACGATGTGGTTCGCGGTCAGCGTGCCGCCGCTCTCGATCTGGATCTTCGAGCCGGCACCGGACACCGTCCAGGCCGCGGTCGTCGCCATGCTGTGACTGGCCTGGATCGCGAACACGTCGCCGGAGGTGAAGTTCGCGGGCGAGGATCCGCCGCCCAGGCGAATGGAGTTCCAGTTCGTCGTGACGTTCGGGTCCAGGCTGCCTTGCGAGTAGTACGTCGCCGCCCACGCAGAGCCTGCGCTCAGGAGGAGCACGGTCATGGTCAGGACTGCGATGCTCACGAGCGTGCGATGCCTGCGAAGCAAGTTCATTCAAGGCCCCTGGTTGAATGAGCGGCCATCTCGGCGACGCGGCTCGCAGCGGCTTCGCGGAGCAGCACTCGTCTGATGTGGACGCCTGGCTCGAGAAATGGAGTGGCAGCGGGGCTCGGCAGACCGGCAGGCAGTCATGTGCCCCCACTTGATATCGGCAAGTCCCGTACCCTGTTGAAGGCCAATCGCACCGGGACCTGGGGCGGGAGTCTTCTCGCGAAATCACAAGGGTTTGGGCACCGAGACCCGCGCAGCGGTCGCGGGGCATGTCAGGCAGCCGGGTCGGTGCGTCTTGCGAGCGGTGGGCAGAATGCAAGGCCACGCCCATTCCGCGGGCCGCTCGACGCGGAGGGCGATCTGCTCGATGATGTGTGACCCGGCGTAGCCCGATCCCGGGTCCCGAACGCTCGATCCACCGACCGGCCGGCCGTCACTGCGCCGGTGCCGAGGCCATCGCATGAAGACGACCGCCACCATGTTCCCGCGCGCGCGCATCCCCTACGGCACCTGGGGCAGCTCCTACTTCCCGGCCTGGCAGACCAGTGGCCTCGCCGAGGTCAACGTCGGCCAGTTCGCCGGTGAGGCGATGGGGCGGATCCTCGGACTGAGGAAGGTCCCGAGCCACGCATTGGAGTACCTGGTGATCGGTTCGACCATCCCCTGGCACTGGAAGTTCTGGACCGCGCCGCTGGTGGCGAGCTGCATGGGGCGCCGCCTGCCCGGCTACCACGTGGAGCAGGCCTGCGCCACGGGACTCCAGGCGGTGCTGCTGGGCGGTGCCGAGGTCGAGTCGGGCGCCAAGGACGTGGTGGGCGTGCTCACCT
Organism: Candidatus Eiseniibacteriota bacterium; assembly: GCA_005893365.1. Lineage (GTDB taxonomy): Bacteria > Eisenbacteria > RBG-16-71-46 > RBG-16-71-46 > RBG-16-71-46 > WS-11. The sequence goes on along the minus strand of VBPB01000359.1, from coordinate 1,381 downwards.
TCGACCGCACCAGCGATTCGCCGGTCGGCGTGTTTCCCGAGCGGCGCGCCCACCAGCGCACCCATGCCATCGCCGACGTCTGGGACAACTTCGGGTTCGATCCCGCCACCGGCAAGGCGATGATCGCGGCCGCCGGGATGACCGCGCGCAAGTACCAGGTGGACCGCAGCGAGACCGACGACGTGGCGTTCCTGCGCACCCAGCAGTACTTCGCGGCCAAGGACTCGGGCTTCCTCGACCGGGTGCTGGTGCCGCTCGACCTGCTCACCGTGGCCGGCCGCCCGATGGGACGCATCGACGAGGACAAGGGCGTGCGCCCGGTCTCGCGCGGCGCCCTGCGCGCCCAGCGCGAGCTGGACACCTGCGTCACCAGCGGCACCCAGACCCACGCCTCGGACGGCATGGCGACGCTGCTGGTCACGAGCCCCGAGCGGGCGCGCGAGCTGAGTGCCAGGCCCGAGATCGAGATCCGGTTCGTGGGCAAGGCCGAGGCGCGCACCGAGCCGAGCCTGATGCCCGAGGCCCCGACGTTCGCGGTCCAGCGGCTGCTGGAGCGGACTGGCCTGGCCATGGACGACATCGCGGTGGCCAAGAACCACAACCCGTTCGCCGTGAACGACGTGGTGTTCACGCGCGTCACCGGGTACGACTGGCGCAAGCTCAACCGCACCGGCTGCTCGCTGGTGTGGGGGCACCCGCAGGGCCCGACCCTCACGCGCTCGCTGATCGAAGGGCTGGAGGAAGCCGTGGACCTGGGCGGCGGCTACGTGCTGGTCTTCGGCTGTGCGGCCGGCGACGTGGGCATCGCCGCGTTGTTCGAGGTGCGGGAAGGAGGCCGGCGATGAGCGGCGCGACCCAGGACCT
>VBPB01000359.1:0-482 GCA_005893365.1 Candidatus Eiseniibacteriota bacterium | reverse complement strand
CGACGCCGGCGCCCTGGTCGAGCGCGTGTTCGGCCCCGCCACCGACCGCGGGTCGCTGGTGATCTCGGGCGCCAGCGGCATCGTCGGCGCGGGCAAGACCATGCAGCTGGGCTCGCGCCTCACGCCCTTCGGCGTGCGCATCGCCGCCCTCGACTTCCCGGGCGCCCAAGACGGCATCGGCCGGCAGTATCCCGGGCTGGTGCAGGCGTTCGGGCCCGAGGGCGCCGCCCGCATCATGGGCAACGTCGTCCGCCTCACCTACGACGGCAAGCGACTGCCCGAGGAGCTCGGCGCGCTCGATCCACGGTTCCTGCTCGAGGCGGTCCCCGAGATCCTCGAGGTCAAGAAGGCGCACTACGCGCTGTTCCGCGCCGCCTTCCCCGGCATCGAGATCCGCTCCGTCACCTCGGGGTTCCCGTCGTCGGCGCTGGGGGTCGGGATCGCCCACCCGGCGTTCCCGCACGGGATCAACAAGGTCTGGG
>VBPB01000357.1 GCA_005893365.1 Candidatus Eiseniibacteriota bacterium | reverse complement strand
CTCGCCCGCCAGCAGCTTCATCGCCAGCGGATTCTGGAGCCTTCGCTGGATGGTGCGCTTGAGCGGCCGCGCGCCGAGATGCGGGTCGTAGCCTTCTTCCGCCAGCACCTCCCGCGCGTCGTCGGTCAGCGTCAGCCCCAACTCGCGCTCGGCCAGCAGGGCTCTCAATGACTCGACCTGAATATCGACGATGCGCCGGATGTCGGCACGCGTGAGCGAGTGAAAGATAATCATCTCGTCGACGCGGTTCAGGAACTCGGGACGGAAGTGCTCGCGCAGGGCCTCCTGCACGCGGCGTTCCATCTCGTCGCGGTCGTTCTCGCCCAGCTCGAGAATCCAGTGAGAGCCCAGATTCGACGTCATGATCACGAGCGTATTCCGGAAGTCCACGGTACGCCCCTGCCCGTCGGTGAGCCGCCCGTCGTCCAGGAGCTGCAGCAGCACGTTGAGCACCTCGGGATGCGCCTTCTCGACCTCGTCCAGCAGCAGCACCGAGAACGGACGGCGCCGGACGGCCTCGGTCAGCGCTCCGCCCTCCTCGAAGCCCACGTAGCCTGGAGGCGCGCCGATCATGCGCGCCACGGCGTGCTTCTCCTGGTACTCGGACATGTCGATGCGCACCATCGCGTGCTCGTCGTCGAACAGGAATTCCGCCAGCGCCCGGGCCAGCTCGGTCTTGCCGACGCCGGTGGGGCCGAGGAATATGAACGATCCCAACGGCCGCTTGGGGTCCTGCAGCCCGGCGCGCGCGCGCCGCACGGCTTCCGAGACCTTCTGCACCGCGTCGTCCTGGCCGATCACCCGGCGCTCGAGGCGGTCTTCCATGTGAATCAGCTTTTCGATCTCGCCCTCCATCAGGCGTGAGACCGGGATGCCGGTCCACTTGGCGACGATCTCGGCGATGTCCTCGTCGTCCACTTCTTCTTTGAGCATCTTGCGCTCGACTTGCACCTGGGCCAGGCGCGCGTTCTCCTGCTCCAGCTCGCGCTCCAACTGCAGCGCCTGGCCGTAGCGTAGCTCGGCGACGCGCGCCAGGTCGCCCTCGCGCTCGGCCTTCTGCTCGGCCAGCTTGACGCGCTCGCGCTGGGCCTTGAGATCCCGGATCTTGGCGACTGAGTCCTTCTCCTTCTTCCAATGGACTTCGAGCTCGGCCTTCTCCTTGCCAAGTGACGTCAGCTCCGACTCGAGGCGCTTGAGGCGTTCACGGCTGCCGGCGTCGGTCTCTTTCGACAGCGCTTGCTTCTCGATCTCGAGCTGCCGTGAGCGTCGCGTCAGCTCGTCCAGCTCGACCGGCATGGAGTCGATCTCCATGCGGAGCCGCGACGCGGCCTCGTCGATCAGGTCGATGGCCTTGTCGGGCAGCTTGCGATCGGCGATGTAGCGGCTCGAGAGCATCGCCGCGGCCACCAGCGCCGAATCTTTGATCCGGATCCCATGATGGATCTCGTAACGTTCCTTCAGACCCCTCAAGATGGCGATCGCGTCCTCCACCGAGGGCTCGCCCACCAGGATGGGCTGGAAGCGGCGCTCCAACGCGGCATCTTTCTCGATATGCTTCCGATACTCGTCCAAAGTCGTGGCGCCGACACAATGCAGCTCGCCGCGCGCCAGCGCGGGCTTCAATAAGTTCGAGGCGTCCACCGCGCCCTCGGCGGCCCCGGCGCCCACCAGCGTGTGCAGCTCGTCGATGAACAGAATCACGTTCGATTCGGCGGACGTGACTTCTTTGAGCACGGCTTTCAAACGGTCCTCGAACTCGCCGCGGAACTTGGAGCCGGCGATCAGCGCCCCCAGGTCCAACGCCACCACCCGCTTCTCGCGCAGCGTCTCCGGCACGTCGCCCGAGACGATGCGCTGGGCCAGCCCCTCGACGATGGCGGTCTTGCCGACGCCGGGGTCGCCGATCAGCACCGGGTTGTTCTTGGTGCGCCGCGCCAGCACCTGGATGACGCGCCGGATCTCGTCGTCGCGGCCGATGACCGGGTCGAGCTTGCCCGAGCGGGCCGCGCCGGTGAGGTCGCGGCCGTACTTGGTGAGCGCCTGGTACTTGTCCTCCGGGCTCGCGTCGGTCACCCGCTGCCCACCGCGCACCTGCGCGAGTGAGCGCAGCACGCCGTCGGGCGTGACGCCGGCTTTAGCCAAGGCGCGCTGGGCCTCGCCGGGGCGCTCCGGATCGGCGAGCGCCAACAACAAGTGCTCGACCGAGACGAACTCGTCCGAGAGCTTCTCGGCCGCCTTCTCCCCCGCCTCCAGGGCGGCGCGCAGGGCATCGCCCACGAACGGCGAGCCGCCCTGGACCTTGGGCGCGCGGCCGAGCGCCAGCGCGTTCGCCTTGGCCAGCGGCTCGCGCGGCACCCCGAGCTTCTCGAGCACCGCCGCCACCGTGCCTTTGGGATCTTCCAGCAGTCGCGGCGATGCGCTGGGCGCGCTCGAGCGCCTCCTGCGACTTGATGGTGAACCGGTCGAGTCTCATCCTCGGGCTCCGCCTCTGCGGCCTCGGCGCCGGCGCCGACGCGCCGGCTCAGCGCGATGCGGCGCCCGAGGCGACGATCTCGTCGACCTCCTGGCGGAGGCCGGGCTCGAGGGCCATGACCGGCCGGTAGCCCAGGTCCCGCTTGGCGCGCGCACACGAGAATGTAAGCGGCGTGGAGAGCTTGAGCAACGCGCCCCGGGTGAGCGGCGCCGGGAGCCCGAGTGTCGCCAGCGCGCTGCCGGCGAGCGCCGCCGGCCAGAGCAACGCCAGCGGCACGTGGGGTGGCATCGCGCGCCCGGGGAGCGCCGCGACGATCGCCGCCACCATGCGCTTGACCGGCGCGTCGTCGTCGTCGGTGACCAGGTAGACGCACCCCGCGGCCGCGCGTTCCAGGCTCAGCGCCATCGCCTCGGCCGCGTTCGCCGACGCCACCAGGCTGCGCGGCGCCGCACAGGGCCCGGGCAGCACGAACCGGCCCCCCGCGATGGCGCGGATCAACATCGCCATCCGCCCGCGGTCGCCGGGGCCGTAGAGCAATGGGAAGCGCAGGACCACACCGCCCCGCTCGCGCACCAGGCGCTCGGCCTCGAGCTTCGAGGCCCCGTAGGGCGTGCGCGGCGCGCAGGGCGTGTCCTCGTCGGCGTGCAGGTCGTGGTCGCGCGGGTAGACGCCGACGGTCGAGCTCAGGACGAACCGCGCGGCCGGCACGCCGGCGGCGGCGGCCGCCTCCAGCAGCCGGCGCGTGCCCTCGACGTTGATGCGGCGGTACTCGGCCGGGTCGGTGATCTCGGGGCGATGGACCAGCGCCGCCAGATGGAGGACCGCTTCGCAGCCCGCGCAGGCCGCGGCCAGGTCGGCGGCGAGCAGGTCGCCGCGCACCCACTCGGGCGCCCCCGCCGGCGCCGCGGCGACGTCGAGGCCGCGGACCCCATGTCCGCCGGCCACGAGCCGCGCCTGCGCGGCGCGGCCGATACAGCCGGCCGCCCCCGTGACCAGCACCTTCACGGCGTGAACAGCCCGGCGAACCGGTCGGCGAGGTGGTCCAGCGAGAACTCGGTCTCGGCCAGGGCGCGGGCCCGCCGGCCCATCGCCTCGCGCCGCGCCGGATCGTGGCAGAGCGCCACGATCTGCTCCGCCGCCCGCCGCACGTCGCCCGCCGGGTAGCTCATCCCGCAATCGTGGCGCTCGAGCAGGTCGCGGATCCAGCCGTCGGTGTTGTTGATGACCGGCCGGCCCGCGCTCAAGCTGTCGAACAGCTTGTTGGGCGAGCAGGTCGCGAGCACCGGGTAGGGCTTGAACGCGCACAAGGTCAATGCCGCGCGCGCGTGCCAGGCGGCCACGGCGGCCTTGGGTTGCAATCCTAGGAATACCAGGTTCTCGAGCCCGCGCGCGCGCGCGAGCCGCTCCATGTCCGGCCGCTCGTAACCGTCGCCCAGCACGGCGATGCGCACGTCGTCGGCGCCGCGCGCCTTGAGCTCCGTGGCCAGGTCCACGATCTCGGTGCTGCTGTTGGCGCGGCCGAGCGTGCCCGCGTAGAGGACCACGCTGCGCCCGTTGAGGTCGGGCGGGGCCCCCACGGGCGCAGCCTCGCCACCCCCGCGCGCCGGGTCGAAGAGCTCGAGGTCCGCCGCGTTCGAGATGACGGCCACGCGGGCCCTCGGGGCGACGCGGTTCACGCCTTCGGCCATGCCCGGCGAGAGCGCCACCACCACCCGGGCGCTCCGGTAGCAGAGCCGCTCGAATGCGTGGGCGACCCTCCGCCCCAGCCGCGAGGGCAGCAGGCCCAGCTGGATGGCGCCCTCGGGCCACAGGTCGCGCACCTCGAAGATGAGCGGCTTGCCGCGCAGCCAGCGCGCCATCAGCCCGGGCACGCCGATCGAGATCGGGCCGCTCGAGGCCACGACCACGTCGGCGGGGAGCGTCAGCGCGTACCAGGAGCCGAGCAGCGAATAGAGCAGGAACGTCCAGAGGCGGCGCGCCATGCCGTGCTTGTTGGACAGGCGCAGGTCGAAGGCGATGATGTGCGCGCCCTCGACGTCGAGGCGCGTGACGAAGCCGGTGGGCGTGAGGTCGGACTTGTCGTAGATCGAGGTGACGATGGTCACCGCGTGGCCGGCGCGGACCCAGCGGCGGCTGAACTCGTAGTAGCGCGTGCCCCACGCGCCGCGCGGCGTGCAGTAGTACTGATAGAAGACGAGGACGCGGGCCACCGGGTCTCTCCAGGTCGGGCGTCGATGCGCGAGGGCGCAGGGTACCGCACCCGGCGGGCGGTCGTGGAGGCCCCCGCTCCCGCCACCGCGGCAAGGCCCCGCCCCGCCGCGCCGCGCGCGCGGCGGTGGTGTAGCCTGCACGTCGCCCGCGTCCCTGCCCGCGACCGCCGCCGGGGCGGTCCATCATCCGGCCCTGGAGGACCCCATGAGCCCGTCCGACGCACCCCTCGACCCATCGTCCAGCGCACCACTCAACGCCCCACTCAACGCCCCACTCAATGCACCACTCAATGGACCAGCCGCCGCGAGCCCGGCGGACCG
>VBPB01000355.1:3330-5926 GCA_005893365.1 Candidatus Eiseniibacteriota bacterium | reverse complement strand
GACTCGGGGCGCGGGCATGGCGCGGGCGCCGGTCGCTGGGGCGTGCGGCACGGCGGCGGGGCGGGCGCGGACAGCGCACGCTGGGGCCGCGGCGAGGGCGACGGGGGCGGCCCGCGCATGGCCGGTCGCGGCCTGCGGGGCGGGCAGGAGCCCGGCTCGGTCGCGCCGGATTCTCTGTCCTCGGCACCAACCTTCCGTCCGGGGGTGCTGTTCACGCTCAAGGACGGCAAGCCCACGCGCCTGTTCGTGATGACCGGGATCACCGACGGCGCCTTCACCGAGGTGCGCGGCGACGGGCTCGACGTCGGCACCAAGGTCATCGTCGGCATGGAGCTCTCGGCGCGCGCCACCAACCTGCAGCCGCCGCCCGGCATGGGCGGGCCGGGGTTCCGTGGTCCGGGCGGGGGAGGACGGCGATGACCCCCGGCGAACTCCTGTCGGTGGGCCTGCAGGCGCTCTCGCGCAATCGCATGCGCTCGGCGCTCACCGTGCTGGGCATCGTCATCGGCGTGGCGGCGGTCATCGCCACGCTCGCGATCGGACAGGGCGCCCGGGAGGCGGTGCAGGCCCAGATCCGGGCGCTCGGCGCCAACACGCTCACGGTGCTCCCCGGGACCATCACCGCCAGCGGGGCGCGCAGCGGCATGGGCAGCACCACCACCATGACCCCCGAGGACGCCGACGCCATCCGCGCCGAGTGCCCCACCGTGCAGGCGGTCGCCCCGACGGTGCGCACCGTCGCCCAGCTGGTCTACGGCGCCAACAACTGGAGCTCGCAGGTCCAGGGCACGACCCCCGACTTCAGCATCATCCGCCAGTGGCCGGTGGCGAGCGGGGTGTTCCTCACCGACTCCGACGTGCGCAGCGCCGCCAAGGTCTGCGTGCTCGGGGCCAACGTGGTGCAGCAGCTCTTCGGCGACGCCGACCCGGTCGGCAGCATGATCCGGATCAAGGACATCCCCTTCCGCGTCGTCGGCGTCCTCACGGCCAAGGGCGGCCAGGGCTTCGGCGGCAACCAGGACGACATCGTCATCGTCCCGGTCACGACCGCGCAGCGCCGGCTGATGGGCATCACCTACATCAACGCCATCTCGGTCTCGGCCGTCAGCGAGAGCCAGGTGGATCTCGCGGTGGACCAGATCACCGACCTGCTCAAGCAGCGGCACCGCATCCGGCCCGGCGCGGATCCCGACTTCTTCCTCTTCACCCAGAAGGAGATCGCCAGCTCGGCCGAGGCGACCTCGAAGGTGATGACCTCGCTGCTGGCCAGCATCGCCGCGGTCTCGCTGCTGGTGGGCGGCATCGGCATCATGAACATCATGCTGGTGTCGGTGACCGAGCGCACCCGCGAGATCGGCATCCGTCGCGCCCTGGGGGCGCGGCGGCGCGACATCATGATGCAGTTCCTCACCGAGTCCGCGTTCCTGTCGCTGGCCGGCGGCGCCCTGGGGGTGGCGCTGGGCATCGGCTCCGCCACGGTGGTCACCCAGATCGCCCGCTGGCCGACGATGATCCAGCCCCTGTCCGTGGCGCTCGCGTTCGGCTTCTCCACCGCCATCGGGCTCTTCTTTGGCTACTACCCGGCGCTGCGGGCCGCGGGGCTCGATCCGGTCGAGGCGCTGCGCTACGAGTAGCGCGACCGCGGCCGCGTGAACCTGGACTGGCACCGTCTCAAGGCGGTGGTGCTGGAGAGCGACGATTGGGGACTCTGCGCCTGGGTCCCGGACGAGCCCGCCTACCACGCCCTCGAGGGCGCGCCGGCGTGGCGGACCGAGGCCGGGCGCCTCTACGGCCGCTCGACGCTGGAGCGCGCCGAGGACGTGGGTCGGCTCGAGCAGACCTTGTGCTCCTTCCGCGGCGGCGACGGGTTCCCGCCGGTCCTCCAGGCCAACACGGTGATGGCGACCCCCGACTTCGCCCGGCTCACGCCACCCGGGTTCGCGTGCGAGGAGTTGCCGCTCGTGGCCTACCCGGAGTTCCCGTCGCGCTGGGCCCGTCCGGGGCTGGGTGCGGCGGTGCGCCAGGCGGTCGCGGCGGGGGTGTGGTGGCCCGAGCTGCACGGGCTCCTCCACCTGCCGCGGGCCGCGTGGCTCGCGGCGCTGCGGCGCGGTGCTCCGGACGCGCGCCGCGCCTTGGAGCAGCAGTGTCTCGTCTGCGAGGCGGTCGAGGCGAGCGCCGAGTACGATCCCGCCGAGCCGCCGGCGCTGCGGCGCGAGAGCATCACCCGCGCGGTCGGGGGGTTCCGGGCGTGCTTCGGGCGGGCCCCGGGCTCGCTGTGCGCGCCCGACTACCTCTGGGACGAGGCCCTCGAAGCCGACGCCGAGCGTCTCGGCGTCACCATCGTCCAGGGCCGCGCCGAGCAGCGGCCGCATCCGTTCCCGCGCCTGCGCCACCTGCTCCACCGCTACCGCTGGCCCGACGCGCGGGGGCGCCGGTTCTACATGCCGCCGCGCATTGCCTTCGAGCCGCGCGGTGGGCGCGACCCCTCGGGCCGGGTAGGGGTGGGTGCGGCGCATCGCGCCGCGCGCCGCGCCTGGGTTAGGGCCCAGCCCGCGATCGTCAGCACGCACCGGCTCAACTACGCCCACCTCGATCC
>VBPB01000355.1:2781-3281 GCA_005893365.1 Candidatus Eiseniibacteriota bacterium | reverse complement strand
GTCGGTGCGGCCGGTGGGCGAGCGCGGGGCGTTGCTCCGCTACCACGGCGCGCCCCGCCAGGCGGTGGGATTCTGGGCGCCGCCGGGGGTCGCCGACGTCGCGCTGGCCCAACCCGGCGGGTCGGCGCGCATCACGCTCGAGCGGCCCGCCGCGGCGGCCGCCGCGGGCGTCGAGACCGGCGTGGAGGTGGTCGCCGAGGTGGATCCCGGCGCCTATCTCCTGGAGTGGCGTCGCGCGTGAGCCGGGGACGGGAGCGCCCCGAGGCGCGCCGTGGTACCGCCCGCCCGCCCGCCGCGGTACCACGGCCGGCCGACCCCGATCGCTGGATGGTGCCGGGCTTGGTCCTCGTGGCCCTGGCGCTGCGCCTCTACGGGCTCAAGGCCGGCCTGCCCGAGGTCTACGAGGAGGCCTACCCGTTCAAGAAGGCCTGGGCCATGTGGGGCTTCGGGCCGGGACGCGGGCTCGATCTCAACCCCCACTGGTTCCGCTATCCGGGCCT